>DAONZY010000020.1:0-40664 GCA_035407085.1 Deltaproteobacteria bacterium
CCGCGACCCTCAGCTTGGAAGGCTGACGCTCTAGCCAACTGAGCTACTCCCGCACAAATCCAGACGAAGTTTTGTGAAAACCGTCCAGCAACCTCTTACCAGTATGCGACCATGTCTCCTGGGCTCAAGCGTTACTGCCGACTTCCGGTGATTTTATGGTGGAGGGAGGAGGATTCGAACCTCCGAAGTCACTGACGACAGATTTACAGTCTGTTCCCTTTGGCCGCTCGGGAATCCCTCCATTTGGTGAATAGCCAATAAAACGATGGAGCTGGCGATGGGACTCGAACCCGCAACCTGCTGATTACAAGTCAGCTGCTCTACCAGTTGAGCTACGCCAGCACTTTTATAGCCTATCCTTAACGGAAATGTTGTTTTTAAAGAATATTCGCGCGACTGTCAAGTTTTTTTTGCAGTACAAAAAAAAGGATGCAACCGGCGCTTCCCCATACGGCAGAATTTGCCGAACATCCTTATGATTATCTTGAGACCTTATAACTGTAGCCGCATGAATGACACAATTGTGCCGCCCGTCAACATCAGGCGGCAGCAAGCATCGGAGACAGAGCCACTTTCAACTTTCTCAGGGCCGCTTCCTCTATCTGGCGCACACGTTCACGGGAGATTGAAAAATGGCTGGCAATTTCTTGCAGCGTCAAAGGATCCTCTGCGGAAACACGTCTTTCGATGATAAACCGCTCTTTATCATTCAGCAGGCCAACAGCCCTGGCCACCTGCTTTTGCAACTGACTGTTTTGCTGGAACTCAGCCAGCAGATCTTCCTGGTTCATTCTCGAGTCAGCCAGTCCCTCCAGTACAGTAAGCCCATTGGAGCCTGGCAACTCTGCATCCAGAGAGCATTCCCCCAGCAGACGCTGTTCCATCTCCAACACTTCACGATCTGCCACGTCCAGCGATACAGCCGTGTTGTGTGTATCAGCCTCCCCGCCCGTTAACCGGCGAATGGCATTCTTGGCCTCGCGCAACTTGAAGAACAGCTTACGCTGTGCCTGGGTGGTACCAATCTTGAGCAGACTCCAGGCCGAGATGATATGATTCTGTATGTAGGCCCTGATCCACCAGACCGCATAGGAAATCAAACGGATACCCTTGTAGGGGTTGAACTTTCTCACCGCCATCATCAGCCCGACATTGCCTTCCTGGATCAGATCTAGCATTTTAAGGCCATAATGGCGATATTCATAGGCAACCTTGACAACAAAACGCAGGTTGGATGTGATCAGTGTATGTGCAGCCTCCAGATCCTTATGTTCAAAAAACCTGACGGCACAGCGGTGCTCTTCCTGTTCTTCAAGCACCGAAAATCTGCGTATATCAGCCAGATATAGCGTCAGGCTATCGGCAACAACCGGAAGATTGGTTACCATGACGTAATTCCTCCATAAAAACAGCATGATTCTTGTTAGCACTCTACTCTTGCGAGTGCTAACAATTTATCAAGACGACTGCGAAAAATCAAGGTTGTTTTGATTAATACAACAGTTATGGGCGTTGTTGCCCCGGATCGATTATTCTGCAAGTGGCCTGAATTCATAAACTGCAACCGTCATATCCGGTCGTTTGGGCGCATAGCAGAACATCAGCCGGGAATCACCATGCTCCCATATGTGGCTTATCATGTGGGGCGCGCTGGAGACATGCTGTTTTCCTGCGCCATATGCCCTGACGTATTCCTCCAGCAGCTGCTCAAGCCCGCGCCGTTCAACATATCTGGCATTATAAACCACTGTTACAGCATGCAATCCCCGGGCATTAAAAGCAAAACTCCTGCGTGCAATCTCCCGGCTAGGCCCGAGTTGCCTGTAAAAAAGCTCTTGCGCAAGTTTGCCGGACTGGCCACGCGGATAATGCCTGACAACCATAGCCAGATCGGAACACCATGCCAACCGGCCGTAACCAGACGGCAAGACACCGGCCAGCAGGTCTTTGGCACAGCAACAAACAAACAGCAGACATGCAATCAAAACCCCGCAGCGCATCTCGCCCCTCCCCCAAAAAAACAAGCCGGGGTTGCGATGCATACCCCGGCAGACAAATCAACTATAGCAACATGTCATCAGGATTTGAAACGCTTCCAGCTATTGCCCGCCAGCTCCACCAATCCATTAATTGTCCTGGTATAAAACTTGCGAACCGGCATGCGATTGATCATGATACAGCCATCAATCCGTTCCAGACTGATCGGATCACCGGTCTTGAATGCAGATATCTGTCCGTAATGCTCCCCATCAACGCCGAATATGAATTTGTAATTTCCACCTTCAAATCGACAGGCAACAATTACGACTACCACCTCGGCCTGACCAGTTTTGTAGTTGCATCTTGCAGTGGTGGTTACAAAAGACCCTTCCACCGGCACACCCGGGGAAAACAGCGCATCCAGGGTAACATGCTTTGGCTTCAGACGGCTTAAAGACGGCAGCCCCCATGGCTTGTATGGCTCATGGCGACGCGAGAAGAAACTGTTACTTGTCTCAAGCAGAACAACCATATTGTTGTTGATCGGCCCACCGATGGAGTGTGAAACCGCAGCCCTGAACCCGCGTTCCATCATCAACTGATGATTCTCAACGATCTGGATCATTCCGGTAGCCCCCAGGGGATGACCGCGCCCGATCAGACCTCCGGTCAGGTTGGTGGGAAACTCACCGTTCTCACCAGTGAGTTCATCATCCAACAGTGCATCCAAAAGCCGGCCACGGCTGACTATGCCTAGGTCGACCATATTGATCGGGCCGAAACTGATAAACGGGTCGTGCATATTAACGTGCAGCGAACCAGAGAAAGAACGGATATCCTTGACGCCAGCCATGCCATAAGTGTATCCGGCCGCCCAGACCGTCGCCGGAAAGGAGTGAAAGTAATGCCGATCTGCAATAGTCGGAATATCGGTTGCGCTACCCAAGCCGCTGATCAGAACGTCCTGAGGCCGCGAAGTCAATACCACCGCCGCCATACCGTCCGACATCGGGCAATAGTCCTGAACCCTCATCGGATCCCACAGCCGGAAGTTTCTGTTGTTTGCAATCTGTCGGTAGTAATCCGCAACCTCCAGCTTGGAACGATTATGGGCATATGGGTTTTTTGTAGAGAAACGATGACTGCGCTGATTCAAAAGCGCCGCGTAGGCAGTCCACTCTTCTTCACTCATGTGCAGCTTTTCCATCAAAGCCCTTGCTACCAAAGCGCCGCAAGCTGGCATAGTCAGACCAAACTCCGCCTCTTCACGATCAATCACTCCGGCAATAATCCGAGTGGTGTCCTCGGTGGAGGTTTCGCTCAGCTTCTGGAGACCAATGGCCAACACATGGTCATGCCTGCCGGAGGCCACCTCCAGATAGGCATTTTCAAAAGCCGAGGCACCCGATGACGACGCAGTGTCAATCAGGATCGATTTCGCGCCCGAAATACCCAGTATGCCCGAAATCTTTGCCGCAGTATTATCAACACCGGAGAAGGCCGAAGGGTTCTGACTGCCGACGACCACTGCCTCAATATCACGCCGCCTTACCGGGCTGCCGTTGAAAACCTCACCACAACGCTCCGCCATGTCCAAAAAGGAGAGTTTCTCCTTGTCCTTGCCGTTATAACGTCCAACCGGAGCCATCCAGGAAGCCGCCACATATACCTGGCGGGGGCGAAACTTACTCGTCATCTTTGATCCTCCCCGTTCACTACTGATAAAAGTCACTCGCACTACACATTCAAATATATAAAAGAAGTTTCATACTAACACAAGCAGCAGATTACTCAAGCCTGTCAGGCCGTCAATCCGATATCATCTAGACTTGCTCACCCCTGCTTTGGCGCAGACATCACCCAACCGACAGACAGAGCAGCGCGGCGAAACAGGGTGGCACTGATTCTGCCCAAAGGCAACCAGCAAATCATTGATCTCAATCCAGTATTCAACCGGCAGCTTGGCACGCAGAGCCATTTCAGTGGCTTGCGGCGTACTTGTCTCAACATACCCCCAGCGGTTGCAGATACGGTGCACATGCGTATCCACACAGATGCCCGGTTTCCCAAATCCAAGGGTCAGTACCAGATTGGCTGTTTTGCGCCCAACGCCCTTGAACGTCAGCAGTTTTTCCATGTCGTCCGGCACAAGACCGGCATAATCAGTCACCAGCCTTTCGGCTATCGCACGCAATTGCGACGCCTTGTTGCGATAGAAACCGGCCGGATAGATCAAAGAAGCGATCTCATCATCGGACAGCCTGCACATGCACTCTGGAGATCCGGCCCTTTTCAACAGTCTACCGGCAGCCACTGCAGTAACCTCATCTCTGGTACGCAAGGAAATGATGCATGCCACCAGCACGGCAAATGGGCTCCGTTCACCCCCTGCCAGGATCGTCACTGCCGGCGTACGCCAAGACTGTTTCTCATGACGTAAAGTTGCCATAATCACATGAATATCAAAAACTTTCATGGCGCAATCATATCTAAACAGCCTGTACGGTGCAATACCGGTTTTACTTTTTCGTTACGAACAGCTAGTATGCAAAAATTATGCGTGATGACCACAGATTCATCGACCTGCACATGCACTCCAACTGCTCCGATGGCGCCTGCTCTCCGGAAGAGCTCGTCAGGCAGGCCGCAGGGCTCGGGCTTGTTGCCATGGCCATAGCCGACCACGATTCCGTATCTGGCGTGCAACCTGGCTTGGCCGCAGCACAACAGGCAGGTATTGAGCTTATCCCGGCCGTGGAGTTATCGGTCAAGTTCAAGGGATGGAAGGACGTACACCTGCTGGGATATGGCCTGGACTGGCATGACCCGGACTTCCTCTCGAAACTGCACGGTTTTCAGGAAAGAAGGCGATACCGCAACGTCGAGATACTGGAGCGGATCAATGCATGCCTGGCAAACGAAGGGCGACAGGCGATCCAGGAGCAGGAAGTGCTGGCATACGCCCGGGACACCATCGGCAGGCCACACATCGCAAGGGCCCTGCTGGAGCATGGCTACGCCAGGACAGTTGAAGACGCCTTCCAGCGTTACCTGATCCCCTGCAACGTGCCCAAACTCTATTGGCCAATTGATGATGCCATCAGCGAGATCAGGCGTATCGGCGGAGCAGCTGTCCTGGCTCACCCGACCAGCATCACCGCAGACCGCCAGCAGTTGCGGGAAATCATCTTTGAGCTTAAGAAAATGGGACTGGACGGCCTTGAGGTTTTCAACAACATGGCCCAGCCCGACGAGATGGAGTTCTTGCGCCGACGAGCCATGGAAGCAGGGCTGATCATCACCGCCGGCTCAGACTACCACGGCATCGAAACCGGACTTGAGATCGGTCGCGGCAGGGGTGGTATCCGCTTCAACGCCGAACTGCTGTCCGAGTTGAAACAACGTATTACAGAAAACCGGCGACAACCCGAACCGGACCAGATAACAAGTGAACAAGGAGCAAAAGTATGAACAAATGTTATTGCGGCAGTGACAAAACCTTCCCCTATTGCTGTAAGCCGATCATCACCGGCAAAAAACCGGCCCCGACCGCTGAAAAACTGATCCGTGCCCGCTATTCGGCCTATGTAACTGCCGACATGGCCTTTATCCTCAACACCACCCATCCTGACCACCGAGACGACTTCGACGAAGCAGGCTCTCGTGAGTGGGCCGAGTCTTCGCAGTGGGAGGGACTGGAAATTGTCGCCACCAAACAGGGCGGAGAGAACGACACCACCGGACAGGTTGAATTCATCGCCCGCTTCAGCCAGAACGGAAAACAATACGAACACCATGAACTGTCCACCTTTGACAAGGTCGACGGTGTCTGGTACTTCACCGATGGCCAGCACATCACCCCGCAACCGATCACTGTCCAGAAAATCGGACGTAACGCCCCCTGCCCGTGCGGGAGCGGACTGAAATACAAAAAATGCTGCGGCAAGTAACTGGATAAAAGGCCCGCCTCCGAAACCGGAAGCGGGCCTTTTATTTGCTCAATATGATCTAAATTATTTCAGCTGATCCGCCAGCAGTTCCAGCGTATGCTTGACCTTCACACCGCTTCCATCCTGATCGAAACCACCACCGATCTGCATGACACATCCCGGGCAGTCCATGGCCACCACCGGCGCACCGGTATCCTTGATATTCTTCAGCTTGCGCTGAAGGATCGGGGCCGAGATTTCCGGCAGCTTGATGGAATAGGAACCGCCCATTCCACAGCACATGTCGCACTCAAACATCTCGGTCAGTTCGTATCCGGCCTTTTGCAGCAACTCACGCGGCTGTTCGGAGACATTCAGGGTGCGCTTGAGGTGACAGGAGTCATGATAGGTCAGTTTGCCCAGCTTCTGTCCTTCCTTGAAGCTCAGGCGCCCTTCGTCGACCAACTGCTTCACCAGCATTGAGAAATCACAGGTCTTTTCTGACAACTGACGGGCTTGCGGCAGCCACTCACTCTGCTCCATGCTTTCCAGGGTGCTGATAAACTCATGCTTCAGCGCCACGGTACAAGTCGGGCAGGCGGAAACCACATACTTCACATCCTCTTTCAAGAGCGCTTTGATGTTGTCAACGGCATTGTTGGCCGCCACCTCGTAGGCCCCGTTATAGCGTGCCGGTGCGCCGCAGCAGGTCTGATCATCCGGAAAAACCAGCTCAATACCGGCCTTGTTGAGTATCCTCACGATCGCCTCACCCATCTCCGGATAGGCGAAGTCGATCAGGCATCCGGCATAGAAGGCAGCCTTCTCCTTGCAGGCGGGTTGTTTGATCTTTTTGATCCTATCCCTAAAAGGCACTGCCGATATGGCCGGTAAACTGCGGCCATCTGTCAGGTCAGACAGGAACATGGGCAGATGGCGGATGAATTTGCCGCTAGTAAACGGTTTGCCGGTGATGGAGGCAGTACGCAGCATGCTGTGGAACAATCTGCGATTGTTGACCACGCTGAAGATGGCCTTCTGCACCAGTCCCTGCCCCTTATCGACCACCAGGCGCCGCCTGATCTCCAGAATCATTTCCGGTATATCCAGCTTACCCGGACAGACCTCCTTACAGTTGCCGCATTGAATACATAGTCCCTGGATGTCTTCCGATTCCTGCAGTTTGTCAAACCAGGCGGTCAAAATTGTGCCGATGCCGCCGGTGTAGACACTGCCGAACACATGTCCGCCCACCAAGCGGAAGATCGGACAGACATTCAGACAGGAGCCGCAGCGGATGCATTGCATGGCCTGCTTGAACTTTGGATCATCGGCCATCTCGCTCCTGCGGTTGTCCATCAGAACAATATGCAATTCCTTCATTGAGCCGTCCGTATTCTGCGACGGACCGCTGATGATCGAGACATAGCTGGTCAGTAGCTGGGCCGTGGCGCTTCTGGGCAAGGCAGTCAAAATCGGAACAATATCCTCAAATTTCTCCACGAACTTTTCAATACCGACCAGAGCAACGTGCACCTTGGGCAGTGTTGTAACCATACGGGCATTGCCCTCATTAGTTACCAGCACAATGCTGCCGGTCTCCGCCACAGCCAGGTTGCCGCCGGAAATACCCATGTCGGCGGCAAGGAATTTGGAACGCAACTCCTGACGGGCCACCTCGACCAGACGGGGAATATCGGTGGACAGCCGCTCATCCACCTCTTTGCTGAACAGATCCGACACCTCTTCCTTGGTCATGTGAATGGCTGGCATGACCATATGGGAAGGTTTCTGGCCAGCCAGCTGGATGATCCATTCCCCTAGGTCGGTTTCGTTGACGGTGATGCCGTTCTTTTCCAGATATGGGTTGAGATGGATCTCCTCGCTGGCCATGGATTTGGATTTGACCACGGTTTTAACATTATTGTCCCTGGCCACCTTAAGGATGTATTCCTTGACTTTTTCAGGGTCACTGGCCCGAAAGACCTTGGCTCCCAACGCTTCAGCCCTAGCCTGGAAGGTGTCCGCCATCAGATCCAGATGCGAGGCCGCATAGGCCTTGCGGTCGGCAATGGTTGCGCGTAGCGCCTCAAAATCGATACCCTCATAGGCCTTCTGGCGATTAACCTTGTAAGCCTCCGAAAACTTGCCCAGAGCACCGGTGAGTGTGGCGTTATTAACTGCGCTGCTGATCGAGTCCTTGAAGTTCTTTTTCATCAGTTTGCACCTCCCAACTCATCGACAAAAACTATCACTAGCCTTTTGGGGCCATGCACGCCAATCGTCAGCACGCGTTCGATGTCGGCGGTCCGGCTGGGGCCGGTGATGAAAGCGATATACCTGCTATTGGCAGGATTGATCTTTGAAAAAACTGATGCCTTGCCGTCCAGAACCTTGTCCGTGCCGACAATGGCGACATGAATCTCCGGCAGCGTTGATGCCAGCCGTTGTTTGATGTCCGTCTGGTCGGCTACGAGAGAACCTGTATCTGCAAGCGCCCACCCCATCTCACTGACGCCAATTTTTGCATCAGCGGCCAGTTCCCTGGAAACATCAAATCTTAGTCCCGGGACCTGGAGAGCAAGGGCATTTTTGTCGCATCCATCCAGCAAAGGACTTTCGGCCCAAACCGCGTAGGCACCCTTGCGGTCAGCCACCCCCTGCTCCTTCATAAAACTTGTGATAAATTCCTCCGCCTGTGCCTTTGTACCTAACCTGTACACCTCGGCGCCCACCGCTTCGGCTCTGACTTTAAATTGATCGTACATGGAAGCCCCTTTCTGCGTTTCCGGATGTTGATAAAAAACGGTCAGCCTCCGGCAGTTACTTGCACGGAAAGCTGACCGTAAGAAAGCTTAACACCTTTTATGAATCAGAAAAGGTGCTTGAGAAACACGAAACACATCAGGCTGGCCACGACACCGACTACAACACCATAGATCATGAAAGGCCAGAAAGTACGTTTCAGAATCATACCTTCGCGGCCGATCAGGCCGGTCACAGCGCATACAGCCACGATATTGTGGATACAGATCATGTTACCCATGGCACCACCAGCAACCTGGGCTGCCACAATTATCTGACGCGGCAGAGCCAGTTGTTGGGCCACGCCCCATTGAAATTCGGCGAACAACAGGTCGGAGACGGTGTTGGAACCAGTGATGAAGGCCCCCAGCCCCCCCACATATGATGCCAGCACAGGCCAGGCGTTGCCGGCAAAAGAGGCAACAGCCTTGGCCATCGCCAACGGCATGGAGGGGTAGCCGTTAGGATTGAGTGCTGTATCGGAAACACCGGAGCCACGGAAGATGGAGACCAATGCCACGGCGGCAAAAAGCGCAATGGTCGGGGCCTTCATTTTGGCAAACGACTCGCTCCAGGCCTGTTTTACCGCCTCACCCTGCATGCCGTGCAGCATTATGGTCAGCAGCGCAACCAAGGTGAACGGGATGGTGCCTGGCAGGTAGAGATAGTCGATGGAAGCCGAGACCCCCTTATAACCCAATATATCCTTGAAAGGCAGTTTCTGTGCTGCCAGCAGCGACTTGAGTCCCAGCTCTGGTATGCGTGTGGCCACCAGGATCGCGCCGATGATGATATATGGCAGCCAGGCTTTGAACTGGCTCATGTGCGGTTTAAATTCCGTTCCCACCTGGGTGGCAATACTGCCGGTCCACTCAGCCTCCCACTTATTCTGCGGGCCGAAATCCCAAGTTTCCTTGGGCACACAGAAACCGGATTTTGCGCCGGCGACGACAATCCCAAGTCCAACCAGACCACCGATCAGCGATGGGAACTCAGGTCCAACCAGCCAGGCAAAGCCGAGATAGGGGATGATAAACGCCACTGCGGCAAAAACGCAGAAGCGCCAGGCAGCAAAACCTTCACGCCAAGACTTATTTTCACCATAAAAACGGGTCATGAAGCCGAGCATGAAGATCGGCAAAATAAAGATCATCGGCCCATGCATCATGGTCACCCATTGACCGATCACCTTGGCAAAGGAGCCGAAATCGGTAAAGTTTAGCGCGACGCCGGAGGCAGCAGCCTCAGTGGTCAACGGGGCCAAAAATTTCAGACCGACCAGGATCGGTGTGCCGACCGCGCCAAAAGAAACCGGAAAAGAATTGAACACAAGGCAGATGACCGCTGCCGCCAGCGGAGGAAATCCAAGCGACAGCAGCAGCGGAGCGGCCAGAGCGGCAGGCGTGCCGAAACCGGCCGCCCCTTCGATAAAAGCAGCAAACATATAGCCGATAATAATCGCCTGGATGCGCTTGTCACGGCTGATGTTCTGCATGCCGTACTGGATAGTCTCCATGCCACCGGAATACTTGAGGGTATAGAGGATGATGATGGCGCCAAAGACGATGATCAGTACACCAACAGCAATAACGATCCCCTGCAATGAAAGCGCGGCCACATAACCAACCGGCAGATTCCAGACCGCAATCGCACCCAGCACACAGACAAACCACGACAACGGCATAGCCTTGGTAGATGGCCAGCGCATGCCGACCATCAAAACCAGAGCCACCAGGATAGGCAACAAAGCAACTATTGCCAAAACAGGAATTGACATATTCATCTCCTATAAACGTGATCCGGATCAGTGATCCGGGGCTCCTGCCTGAAATGCAACTGCCATTTATTGCTGTTTTTTGACCACCAGTACAGAACAGGGTGCATGGGCCACAACCTGGCTGGAGACACTGCCGATCAGGAAACGCTCGATTGCGCCACTGCCCTTGTTGCCGATCACGATCAGGTCAACACCGTTGTCCTCGGCATACCTGACAATGGCGTCAGCAGGGGAAGGGTTTTCAGCAGCAACGACCTTAACACCGTCATTTGTAACACCGGCCTGACTGAGCGTTTCCTGGATACCATCCCTCAGTTTCTGCAGGATATCCGCCAGAGAGTCCGCCTGATAGAGGTTGTTGAACTGCGCGCTGGTCACCGTCATGGCTGTGATATCCGCCCCTTCGCGTCCGGCGAGCTCAACAGCCTTCCTGATGACCAATACTGCATATTCCGACTGATCGATAGCTGCCAGAATCTTCATTGCTTACCCCCTCGGTGAATGTGATGACATACCCGTCCAGACGGATATACCGCCTTATGCGCTACCACAGCTGCTGCTAACGGTCGACTGTTTCCTTTTCACTCCTGTAAGACTCCGCCAGCAGCGAGATGTAATGGGTGGTTTTCTGCTTATTGCCAAATCGGTTAACATTATCCAAGAGCTGCATCATGCAGGCTGGGCATCCGGTGGAAACCACCTCGGCTCCGGTCTTGTTGATATCTTCGGCCTTTCTGCGTCCGATCGCCGAAGATGTCTCATAGTGGGAAAGCACATAAGAGCCGCCACTGCCACAACAAGCATCAGGCTGGGACATTTCCTTGAACTCCACACCGGGAATGCTCTTCAGTATCTCCCTCGGCTCATTGAACACCTTCATGGTTTTCTTCAGGTGACAGGAATCGTGGTAGGTAACAGTTGCTTCCACATTACCGGTCGGTTTTTTAAAACTGATCACTTTGGTCAGAAAGGTGGAGACATCATAGGTCCGCTCTGCCCAGTAGGCTGCCTTAGGCGCGTAAACCGGATCGCTGGAAAGCACGTCTGTATAATCATGCTTCCATGCTCCGCCGCATGAACCGCATCCAGTGATCAGGTAATCGGCTCCGGTCCTTTCCATGGCATCGATGTTCCGACGGGCCAGCTCCCTGACCGTTTCCACATCCCCATGTACCAGCACCGGCACGCCACAGCAGGACTGATCCCGCGGAACATGCACCTCCACATTGTTTGCGACCAGCACTTCAACCAGATCCATACCGGCATCTGGATAAAAGTAGTTGAGCGAATCTCCAGTAAAAAAGACCACCTTGGCTTGGGGCTGTGCCACCCGGATGACTTCCGGCACACGTTCGCGCAGCGGCGTCACAGCCAACTCCGGCATCAGGCGGTTATTATCAAAACCAATGGCGCTCCCCACCATGGCAAACGGTGAACGCGGCGCAATCGCCTTCTGTGCCTTTACCCCCCTGAAGGCTATCCCCTGCAGACTGGCGCCAACCTTCATTCCGGCATCAAATAGTTTGGGATTCCTCAAAGTGGAGAAGATCATCTTCTTTAGCCAGTGGAGACCATTCTTGCGTACCAGGGCGGCCCGCAGCGCAAGCATGATACGGTCGAAATTGACCTTGGTAGGGCAGTTCTGCATACAGGATTTGCAAACCAGGCAATTGAACAGCATGCTGTACACCTGAGGATCATCCAGTTCCAATTCACCGTCCAGCACAGCCTGCGCCACAGCAATCTTGGCCCTGGTAACACCGGACTCAACCTTGTCGGTGATGTAAACCGGACAAACCGCCATACAGTTGCCGCATTTCATGCATTTGTCCAGTTCTTCCCGGACCGCCTGCAAGTCGTCGTAGATCGTCGCTTCATGTTTTTTGTTAGCACTCATGCCTACACCTCTTTCAACGGAACCATCTTGCCAGGATTCAGCAGATAATCGGGATCAAGAGCCTCTTTAACACTCCTCATCAGATTAAGACCACTCTGTCCCAATTCGTTGCCCAGATACTTCATCTTGGCAATACCGATACCATGCTCCCCGGAAAGAGTGCCGCCAAAACCAAGCGCCGCTTCAAAGATCTCGTCCACCGCCTGGTGGACCCTGGCAATCTCTTCCTTGTTGTACTTGTCGCACAGAATGGTCGGGTGCAGATTACCGTCGCCAGCATGACCAAAGGTGCCAAGGGTCAAGTCATACTTTTTACCGATGTTTTCACAGGCAACCAGCATATCGGTAATCCGGCTACGGGGCACAGTGGCATCCTCCAGTACAACCGTATTGTTAAGCGAAGCCAGCGCCGGTAGTGCATTGCGGCGTGCCGTCCAAAGCTGGTCGCGCTCAGCGTCGGAAGAGGCAATCTTCAACTCGCCGTTGTTTTCCTTCACCACCCCCATAACCGCCTCTGCTTCGCGGGCAACCACCTCATCAGACATGCCATCCACTTCGATCAGTAGCAACGCCTTGGCATCCACCGGCAGCCCCACCTTGGCAAAATCCTCCACGGTGCGGATGGTCATCTGGTCCATAATTTCCAGCGTGGCCGGTATGACCTGGGCCTTGATGATACCCGCAACGCTGTTGCCGGCATCCTCGATCGTCCTGAAGACACCCATCATGGTACGACGATACTTGGGAGCCGGGATCAACTTGACAGTGATCTCGGTCACAACCCCCAGTGTGCCTTCCGAACCTACAAACAGATTGGAAAAATCATAAGCGGTCACGTTCTTAACGGTTTTACCGCCGAAGCGCACCTTTTCGCCATTGGCCAGCACAACCTCCATGCCCATCACATAATGCTTTGTAACACCGTACTTGAGTCCACGCAGGCCACCGGAGTTTTCAGCCACCGAGCCACCCATGCTGGCGGTGGTGACCGTCCCCGGATCAGGCGGATAGATCAGGCCGAAGGGAGCCACCGCATTGTTAAGCGCCTGGATCACAACACCTGGCTGAACAACAGCAGTCAGGTTGGCGGCGTCAATTTCAACGATCGCGTTCATCCTCTGAAAGGAAAGCACGATGCCCTTCTTGAGCGGGATGGTGCCGCCACTAAGATTTGTTCCCGATCCGCGCGGGTAGATGGCAGTTCCGCTTGTCCTTGCCAGACAAATAATTTGACTGACCTCTTCACTACTGTTTGGCAACACAACCACATCAGGCATCTGATGAGGGACATCGGCGGTAGCATCATAACTGTAGGTCACCAGGTCTACCTTGCTGGTCAGCACATTGCCCGGACCAACAATTGCCTTGAGCTTCTCAATAATTGCCGCATCAAGCATTACTTCCTCCTCTGGCCCGCACCGGGGACAGCCTTTACAAAGGATATCCTGTCATGCAGACTGCTGATTATTAAACTGTTTTTTGGATTAGGCGATTACGGGTGAAGCGTTTCAGGATGCACATCTTACTGCAAAACAGAGGTCCGCAGCGGAGTTGGCTGGATGCTGCGAAAAGGAATTTACAAACAGCATTTTAATTTGTTTTACCAATTATCCATTTTCGATGTGCATGTCAAGACAATAAATTCAAATCAGTTCTCAACCTTCGGTGGATCACTATGCTGCCACTAGTTGCCTTGCGCCGACCACCCCCAAAGCTATTGTTTTCACCCGCCTGCAGTGCTAATCTGCCGCTTTAATCAAAGGAGCCTGACTTGCCAGCACACATAAACTTCATCATCCGTTTTGCCGTCTTTGCCATAATTCACTCGCTACTGGCAACCTGCTCCGCCAAACAGCTGGCCGAACAACTGCACCCCGTGCTAAGCAGATTCTACCGGCTGCTCTACAACCTGCTATCGCTGGCGATGTTTGCCTGGGTCATGGCCGCATACCGCCATTCTCCGGTCATCTATTTTGTACCGGGCGCTTGGAGCTTGCTGTTATACATACTGCAGCTGGCTGTGTTGTTTATGTTGTTTATTGCATTACGGCAGACCGGTCTGAGAAGTTTCGCTGGGTGGAACAGCTCATCCGACAGTACGCTGGTGACTGGCGGTTTTTACGGGATCGTCCGCCACCCGCTCTACCTGCTTTCCAGCCTGTTCCTCCTGCTTACGCCGGTTATGACCGCACAGTGGGCCCTGCTGACCATCTTGTCTGTTATGTATTTTCTGCTGGGGGCAATCATCGAGGAAAAACGGATGGGGGAACTGTATGGTCTGCCATACACGGAGTATTGTCGGCGGGTGCCGTTCATTATTCCCAACGTCAGGACGCACAACGATTCTTGAAGGCAGGAAAAAACTCACTTGAAAGCTTCAAAAGCAGAGGTATTTAAAAGCAACCAGCAATGTGATTGCCAAGGGTTGAAACGTGAACCTTATTATTCCTCCGTGACTGAGAGCGTCACCACCAGGCGCCGGCGCTGCCCTGAATGGGAAACATGCAACGGGATCCTGACCAAACCACCATCAACAGAAATGTCCCCCTGAATCACTTCCACGTCAACTGCGGCAAGGGTGTGGCCATCCGGCACCACCATTTCATCGGACAATTCCAGGTCAACAGGTGCCAAAGGGGCCGAAGAAACAGGCAGCACACTCTCTTCAGAAGTATGAGCACCGTTTTCCTGAGCAGAGGACACTGCGCTGTCCGCCTTGTCTGCTTTATTTGGCAGGTCATCACGCTCACCCAGGCGGTCCATGATCAGGCGGGACAAAGCCGTCAGGCCTTCCAGGACACCGGTTCCATTTGTTGCTGAGGTCAAACTAGCCAGGCAGCCTGACAGGCCCATGGCACCCGCCATGTCACCTGCGCTGGCCTGCCCATAAATGTCAGACTTGTTCAACTGGAGCACATAGGGCATCTCGTTCAGTGACATGCCGTAACCATTCAGGTATTCCTTCAGTTGCTGTATGCTCTGGCGGGCAGAGAACAGTTCGGATGGAGAGGCATCCGCCACAATCACAATGCCGTCAGCCCCCTTGAGTGTCATTCTCCACGCTGCTGGATTGGCAACAGTCCCCTGCAGGGTATAGATATGCATCCGCAGCCGGTATCCTTCAAAAACGGGCTGCTCAAACGGGCTGAAATCAAAAAACAACAGCGAGCTGCCGCTGGCGGGCAGCAGCTTCATTTCACCACGCAGGGTCGGTTTGACACGGTCATAAACATAGCGCAGGGAAGTAGACTTGCCGGTCCTCTCGGCCCCGTAGTAGACAATTTTAGCGTTAATTTCACGTTTGGCGTGGTTAACCAGTGCCATGCGACCTCCCGGTCATCGTTTCTTGGATAGCAGCAGCCGCTTGGCCTGGGTGGCAATTACCGAGGAGATGTTCTTGCTCTTGGCATAGCCTGCAATATCCTTGTCGTTCATGGTGGCAAGGTAACGCAGGGCATTGGGCAGTGGTGTTTTGGGATTTTCCAGTAATGCCTTGCGGATGGCATAGTTTTTGGTCCAATCCCTGTTGGCGCAGATCAGACGAATGATCTCGTCGTTTTGCACACCGACCTTGACGATGTTAAGCACTTCGCCATCGGTAATACGGGGGTTCTTGATTACGCTGCCAGAAACCAGTTTATTGGCATCCTTGATCAGGATTGAGCGCCATTCCTTGTCGCCAGTGAGCGCCATCTTGATTTTTTCGCTGATGCCCATCATCTGCACCATCTGATACTTGCTTAAATAATCACCATCGCCCTCTTCCGTTTCTTCCGGCGGTACAGCATCCACAGCCTCTTCGGCTTCAGTCAAGCTTTCCAACCTGTCCGTATCAGGTAGTTCTTCCACCACTCCGGCCTGAGGCTCAGCTGGCTGCGGCTCCGGCTGATACAACTCTTTCTCTTGCTGGACCTGTACAGTCTGGGCCTGAAGCTGTCGACCAAGTGCCGCAATATCCGGCTTAGCCCCGTGAATACGCACGATCAGTTCCAGGATGGCAGGATGGGCTTCCGCCTGGGAGGCATATTCTAGCAGACACGCTGATGGCAGGGCTTCAAAAGCTTCCCGGGCAGCAGTTTTTACAATCGGATCCCCATCTCTGGTCAGGCAAAACAACAACACCACCCGATCAGCCGCCCCCATGGCGGGGGCGTTATCAATCCCGAACATCTTCTCTACAGAAGTTGCCCCAGGCTTGACAAATGCCCCCACAACAGGGGATATGCGAATTTTTACCGCTTCTGACATGCAGCTGCTACTGGCGAACCAGGCTGGCTTTCAAACCGACAGCCTTGAGCTTTTTCAAAGCTGCCTCGGCAGATTTGCGATCACTGAACACACCCGTGGTCAGCTTTTTGGACGGGATCGACACCTCAACCCGCCTTACACTCAGCGCATAGCCTGCGGCTGCCAGCCTCTCCTTTTCCGACTTGGCCCGTGAATCCAGCAGATATGAGCCGGCATAAACCGTATGCTTGCTGCCGTGGCCGATTATGAAAGCATCCGAGGTATGGCGTTTGAGCTTCTGCAGCTCTGAGTTTGCCGCCCCCTTGTCACCGTATTCGGCCAGCATCAGTCGGTTCATGGTGGTTTTCTTGCGGATACCGGGTTTGATGGATGGTTCAAAGCCGGCCTTCTTAACCTTGACCATATCTGCCGACATGTTGCTCTCGATGACGTAAGATCCAACCAGTACGGTCCAGAGTCCACTATCCGCTTTGGCTTTGGCTTTGGCTTTGGCTGCGGCAGCCTTTCTTGATGGTTTGCTGACTGCTTTGGCACTCTTGGTGTAGGCAGGCGCCCCAGCGGTTTTTGCTGCGGTTGGGGCCTTCTTGGCTTTGGCATCGGCCGCCACCGGCTGCGGTTTGACCGGACCGGCCTTGGCTACAGGCGCAGGCTGGGCTTGTTTAGCCGGCTTCTGGACCGCTGCAGGTACCAGCGCAGCAGGCGCTTTGGCAGCTGGCGCTACAGGGGTGGCTGGCTGAGCCGCGGCGGCAGGTTGTTTGTCGCCAGGCACGGCTGGCCCCTGGGCCAGATCGCCTTCACGCGGAGGCAGCGGCTGCTTGATAGCCTGCGGGGGCGGAGGCGCTACAGGTTGCGGTGCAGGCTGCGGATTGATCATGTCCGTGAAAAAATAGAGATAGCCCGCCGCTCCAGCCAGCACCAGCAGAACAACCAGCAGTATGGCCTGACGACTGCCCCCGGAACCGCTGGACTGGTTTTCATCCGTTTTCTTGCCAATCTTGAAATCCATTGTTACCCTCCAGATAATTATTTGCGCTGCCGGAAAGAATACCGGCAGCGCAACTGCTTCGTAAGACCGGCAACACCGATCCAGCTATCAACTAGTCCTTCTTCCTGGCAGCCTCCGACTCCGCAATAACCTTCTGGGAGAGATGGGTCGGCATCTCCTCGTAATGGGAAAACTCCATGGTGAACAACCCGCGATCACTGGTCATAGACTTTAAGTCATTGGAATAGGCCAGTACCTCCGACATGGGCACCACCGAACGAATGATCTGGGAATTGGCCTTGGGTTCCACACCAACCACCTTGCCGCGACGAGAGTTGAGGTCACCGATCACATCGCCCATATTTTCATCCGGCACCGTCACCTTGAGGTTGACTATCGGCTCCAGCAGAACCGGTTTGCACATCTCCATTGCCTTCTTGAATGCCATAGAGCCGGCCACTTTGAAGGCCATCTCCGAGGAATCTACGGTATGGAATGAGCCGTCATAAAGTGCGACCTTGAAATCAACCACCGGGTAACCAGCCAGGAAACCGTCCTGTGAGGCCTCCTGAATACCCTTGTCAACAGCCGGTATGTACTGGCGCGGTATCACCCCGCCAACAATCTTGTCCTCGAATAAATATCCACTGCCGCGGGGAGTGGGCGACATCTCGATCCAGCAGTCTCCATACTGGCCGCGACCTCCTGACTGTTTCTTGTACTTGCCCTGCACCTTGGCGCTGCCGCGAATGGTCTCCAGATATGGCACCTTGGGCGTCTTGAGCACCACATCCACACCGAATTTGCGCTTGAGCTTCTCGACAATCACCTCCAGATGCACCTGCCCCATGCCGGAAATGATCATCTCCCTGGTCTGGGAATCCCGGTGTGATTCCAGAGTCGGCTCCTCTTCGATCATACGGTGCAAAGCATTGTGGATCTTGTCCTCATCCGCCTTGGTCTTGGGCTCGATGGCATAGGAGATAACCGGCTGAAGCAGCTTGGCCGGCTCAAAGACAACCGGTTTGGCCGGATCGCAGAGCGTATCCCCGGTAACCGTGTCCTTAAGCTTGGCAACCGCCACAATGTCACCGGCAACCGCCTGTTTGATAGGATGCTGTTTTTTGCCTTCCAGCTCGTAAAGTTGGCCGATGCGTTCCTCAACACCCTTGGTTGAGTTGAAAATCGTTGAATCGGAATTGAGAACGCCCGAGTAGACTCGAAAGATTGTAATCTTGCCGGTGTACGGGTCTGATGTGGTCTTGAACACCAGGGCAGAGAACGGCTCCTGTTCACTTGGTGCCCTTTCGATGATTTCACCTTTTTGGGGGTGAGTGCCAACAGCGTTGGTTCTATCCAGGGGAGACGGCAGGTAGGCACAGACGGCATCCAGCAGGTGTGCCACCCCTATATTTGCTGTGGCCGAACCACACAGCACTGCGGTAAAGGTGTTGCGCATGGTACCCACGCGCAGGCCGTCCAGGATTTCCTCTTCGGTCAGCTCGCCGCTTTCCAGGTATTTTTCTGTCAGGGCGTCGTAAGCCTCCGCCACCACCTCGACCATGTGTTCTCTCAGACGCACTGCCTCTTCAACACAATCAGCCGGGATCTCACCCTCGGTAAATGAGCCGGAGCCATCCTTGGCATAAAAACAGGCCTTCATGTGGATCAGATCGATCACTCCGCAAAAATCCGCCTCCGCACCGATCGGCATCTGAATAGCAACCCCGCGGGCGCCAAGCACCTTCTCCATGTCGTCGATGGCGCGCAGGAAACTGGCCCGCTCCCGGTCCATCTTGTTGACAAAAGCCAGGCGCGGAATCTCGAATTCATTGGCCCAGCTCCAGACCTCTTCTGTCTGGGCCTTGACCCCCGAGATGGCTGACAACATGATCACCGCGCCGTCCAAGGCACGCATACAGGCCCGCGTGTCGGCAATAAAGTTGCCATAACCGGGTGTGTCAACTATATGCAGGGAGTGACCGTCCCACTCGCAATGGTCCAGTGCGGAGGTAATGGATATCTTGCGTTTGAGTTCCTCGGGCTCGAAGTCCATCGTTGAAGTACCGTCATCCACGCGCCCCAGTCGGTCAATCATCTTCGTGTCAAACAGTATCGCCTCGGCCAACGAGGTCTTGCCAGCGCCACCATGCGCGACGATGCCCAGATTACGGATCTTGCTCGTGTCAAACCGCCCCATAAAGATGCCTCCTTTGGAATGAAATAACGCCGAAATCAATTAATATACCGTTCAAGCAATATGCTTATGCAACCTGATTCATCACGCCCGCCGGGCGTCCCTGGCCTTTCCCCCTTTCACCTGCAAAGTTGGCCACCGGTCTTTTGACCGTTAGCAGTTTCTCTCATAAAGAATCCTTAGCCCGTCCAGAGTAAGGAATTCGTCCACATCTTCAATGGTTCTTGATTCAGGTGCGATCAGCTTTGCCAGACCACCAGTAGCGATCGCCTTCGCTGTATCCCTGCTTTCCAGACGAATACGGCTGACCAGTTCATCCACCAACCCCACGTATCCATAAAAAATTCCGGCCTGCATGGAGCTGACCGTATTCTTGGCAACCACATGGGCTGGCCGGGCGATATCTACGCGCGGCAGCTTGCTGGCCCTCTGGAAAAGGGCTTCCATGGAGATGGCCAGACCAGGTGCAATGGCGCCGCCGCAGTATTCACCCTTGCTGTTCACATAATCGAATGTCGTGGCCGTGCCAAAATCTACGATCACCAGCGAGCACTTGTGCTTCTCATATCCCGCCACAGCGTTTACAATCCGGTCAGCCCCCACTTCGCGGGGATTGTCATAATGGATCGGCATGCCGGTTTTTATTCCGGGGCCAACCACATAGGGGGCTAGACCGAAGAAGTCTCGCGAAATGGATTCCATCACACTGGTGAGCGGCGGCACAACCGAAGAAATGATAGCGGCATCGATTGTAGTGAAAGCCAGATTGGCCGATGTAAACAGACTGTGTAGCAGAACTCCGTATTCATCGGATGTTCGCGACTTGTCCGTGGAGAGCCGCCAGTTGCGGATCAACTGTGTCCCATCATAAATCCCCAACACTATGTTGCTGTTGCCGACATCGATTACCAAAAGCATATCAAATCACCCTCACATCCCCGGAAATAACCCGTTCGATTATGCCAGGTGCAGTTTCAACAAGCAGCGCGCCGTCCCCGTCTATACCGGCAAATACGCCATGCATCAGCACCTCGCCACCGTCACTCACCTGCAACTCGCGTCCGCGGGCATTACAGCGTTGTTGCCACTCCTGCCGTACCGGCCCGAAGCCATGTTCCAAAAACTCGGTATAAAGCCGATCCAGTTCATTGATCATGGCAGCCGCAAAACGGTTGCGGCTGACCGGTGTCAGCTGTTCAAGCAGCAACGATGTGGCCGGGTGACGCAGGTCTTCCGGGAACTGATCCCGGGTCATGTTCAGATTGACACCGACACCGAGAATCACGAAATTCACACAGTCAGTTTCTGAATTCATCTCGTTGAGCAGCCCGGCCACCTTGCTGCCGGCAATCAGCACATCGTTGGGCCATTTGATCTGTGGGCGAATTTCTGTCAAAGCCTCAATAGCCCGGGCTACCGCCACCGCCGATATAAAGGTAAGCTGCGCTGCCTCGTATGGCTTGACAGGGGGACGCAACACGATTGAGGCATACAGATTGACCCCCCGGGGCGACGACCATACACGCCCCATGCGGCCTTTGCCGCCAGACTGGGTTTCCGCCAGCACGACAGTCCCCTCGATCGCCCCCTGCTCTGCCAGGCGGAAGGCGTCGCTGTTCGTCGAAACCGTCTCGTCAAGACATTCTAAACGCCCACCAATTGTACGGGTATCCAGAAGCGCCTTGATCTCATCGACATTCAACAGATCTGGGGCAGACAGCAGACGGTATCCACGGGACGGCACAGCCTCAATCACATAACCGGCACTACGCAGGGCATTGATATGCTTCCAGATCGCTGTGCGAGAAACATGCAGTTCCTGGCTGATCTGCTCTCCGGACACAAAACATTCCTGTTTACGAAATAACTGCAATATGGCGGTAGTTACGGATGACAACGGGCAGACTCCCTGAAGATGATGCTGAATTTGTTTAATCACAGGTCAGACGGCGTGGAGACCAATCTGCGGGGAAACAGCAATTCACGCAAAGCGCATGGATATATCCATGGCACGGAACGAATGGGTCAATGCGCCTACAGAGATAATGTCGACACCGGTTCGAGCGATGTCTTTCACGGTATCAAGCGAGACATTGCCAGATGCCTCCACCAGGGCACGACCATTAATCAGGCGTACGGCAACAGCCATATCTTCCAGGGGCATATTGTCCAGCATAATGATGTCTGCCCCGGCAGACAACGCTTCCTCCACCTGTGACAGGGTTTCCGTCTCCACCTCGATCTTCAGTGTGTGCGGTATGTAGGCACGGGCACGGTTGATTGCCTCGGTTATGCCTCCGGCTGCAGCGATATGGTTTTCCTTGATCAGTACTCCGTCATACAAACCGGTACGATGGTTGATGCCGCCACCAACACGCACGGCGTATTTTTCCAGTTCACGCAGACCGGGGGTTGTTTTGCGGGTATCCACAATCCGTGTTCTTGTCCCGTTGACCGCCTCCACATAATGGCTGGTCAGAGTGGCTATCCCGGAAAGCCTTTGCAGCAGGTTCAGCGCCACCCGCTCTCCCATCAGCAGATCGGCGGCATTACCATGCAGCGTAGCGATCAGGCCACCGCGAACCACTCTGGCGCCATCTGCCTGCGCGGCGACAAAACAGACGTCTTCATTCAGCTTTTTAAATACACGTTCCGCCACAAACAGTCCGGCAATAACCATCGACTCCTTGGCAACAATATGTGCAGACGCCGGGCGCACATCACACAGGACTGCCCGGGTTGTAATATCACCGGTGTGGATGTCCTCACAAAGTGCGTTTTCAATAATGCGATCCAATAAGAGCATGTTACCGCCTGGCAGATAAATGTGTTTTTGTATAGCACATGACCGTACAGCGTATCAACCGCAATAAAGGGCGTCCCCCGGCCAGACGGGACGCCCTTCGTCACTGCACTTCACTTTATGCGCGGCACCACTTCAGCCACGGCGGCTATCAATGACATATCTGCTTTTTACGGAATCCTTGGCTAAAGCCTTCAACTCCGCCGCAACCTCAACCACCTTGGCAGCATGGGTAATTTTGGGAGAATCTGTAGGCACCACTGCTATGGAAATGGACAGCATGGGTATGTGTTCCATTTCGCCCCGCCGATTGGTAGCAACATAGTACCCCTGGGTCTTGATGTGGTCATCAAACAGCTCGGACACCACATGGTCATAATGATCAATGATGGTCTGGCAGACATTTTCAGCTTTTTCAACCGGGATTATGCAGACAAAATCATCTCCGCCAACATGGCCACAGAAGCCACCACCGGAGTCGCGCACCGCATTGAACATGATACGGGCCAGCATACGCAGCACCTCGTCACCATGGGCAAAACCAAAGCAGTCGTTGTAAGGCTTGAAATTGTTGATATCCAGATAACATACCGCCAGGGGTTTGCCCATAGCATCATTAATGGCACGCTGTATGGATGTATTGCCTGGCAAACGGGTCAGCGGATTGTTGTCAAAGATGCGCCGAATCCGGGACTGGGCCAGCGCCAGACGACAGAGGAATTCCCTGGTGTTCAACGGCAAGGTGATGAAATCATCAATCGGCCACTGTTGCCATGTGATCGCAGTACAGGACTGACAATTGACAATAGCAATGACCGGCATGGTGCTGAAGAAAATGTCATCCCGCAGGGTTTTTACAATCGCCTCGGATATGCTTCGTTCCGAGGTAAGGTCGACAATCAGCAACTCCGGAGGATCAGAATAGAAGTATCCCAGAATGCCATCAATACTGGAAAAACATGAAAGCTGGCACTCCTGCCCCTCCAGCCCGTTACGCACAACAGCAGCAAGCGCTTCATCGGCAGTAACAACGGATATATTGGTAGGGCAGCCCATTTCAGGCCTGCAACTCAAGGCTGAAGTTTTTGACCTCTATCAACTTATCCTCCATTTCCTCAATAATCTCGGACAACTGCTGATCGGAAATTCTCAGAATGTCCCAGGCTTCCCTCTGAATGCGCGGCACAAGGTTGTCACCACTATCACCAAAGCCACTGGCCTTTATGAGGGCATCAGCCACATGCACAACCGAGGCCTTGACGCGGTGGTTAACCGATTGGGTCACATCATGATGAAAGGCAATCGGTTCACTCAATTTATCAGGCAGGAACCAACATTTGGCCAGCCAGCCACCCACCTCGGCATGATCGGTCGCAAGAATCTCCCGCTCGGCCTCCCATGAGAAAGTCTTTTCCTCCAACTGATGATTTCTGATCTGAATCAGTTCTTCCTCGCACTTCATCCGAATGATAACCTTGCCGATGTCGTGCAGCAAAGCGGCGGTGGAAATCTCCTCGCATTCTGGCAAGGAGAGCTTACGGGCAATCAGGTTGGCCGCCATACTAACTCCGAGTGAATGCTCCCATAGACCGACACTTTCCTTTTCCATGATTTCAAAAATTGTGGATGAAAGGGCCAGGCTTTTGACAACATTCACACCCAGCAGAATCATGGCATTGGAAATGGTGGATACCCGGTTGAACCCATAGGAAGGAGAGTTGGCTAGACGAAGAATCCTTGCCGACAAAACCTGGTCAGAGGAGACGATCTTTGCCATCTCCTGCATGGTTGACCGCTCGTTTTCCGAAATCTCGTTCAGACGATGAATCACACCCGGCAGAGTAGGCAGGGTTTTGGTGTCCATGATAATCTTTTTAAGCTCCCTACGCTTATCTTCCACTGTCATCCCCCATTACGCGCTGCAGATAGTCAGCATAAATGTCACGAATCCTCGCCATCTGGGGATCTGAGATTACCTTCTCAAAGCGCCGATCCAGTTCCTCCAGCGCCTGATCCAGTGAGCGCTCACCATCCAGCATAACCGGGTGGCCCTTGACATAGATCGACTTGATATCCATATAATTGAGTCGCTTGACCAATTCAGCTGTCAGAACAGTATCCTTTCCACAGATGGGTATGCCACCAACGCTATCCTTGCGAAAAACGTCTCGGCCCAGAACCATTCCTTCTGCCACTAATTGTAAGGGGATCTTCTGCATGTCTGCACTACCTTTAAACGCCAATGGCGGTCACTGGGACTGATTGTATGAAGCAAGTCTACCATAACAGCCGATAATTGGAAGATGATATCAGCATGCAATGATTGTATATTTTTCAACTGCGGCACTTGGCCGACATCATTTTTGATTTGTGGATATCCGAAAATCACGAAATGCCTAAAACCGGCTTAAAAGCAGTTGAAAAGCACCTATATCGGCTGTATTGTTTAATAATTGAGTGCGACAACAAAACAGTCGTTTTTATACTGCGCCTGCCTGAACCTTGGCAGACCCTTGCATCGCAACCAGCTTACTACCGCATTCTAGAACACGACAAATCCCTGCGGAGGGCCAGATAACTTGGCAACTGACACCATCAACAAAATAATGCTGAACAATGAAAACATGGCACAAGTGGCACAGGCACTCTCCGATAGCCAGTTCGACATTCCGGCAATGACAGGGCTGCTCAGACGGCTAATTGAAAAGTATGAGCGCCTGGAAAAGCACCATGAAAGACTCCACCAGGAAAACAGGCTGTTACAGACTCAACTCTCCGAGCTATCACGCTCCCTTGATCTTTCCAGCCGGATAGACCCAATGACAAGGCTTGCCAACCGCCGTGACATCATGGAAAAGATCCAGCGTGAGCACAGCCGCACCACGCGCCATCACCGACCATTTTCCATCCTGATGATCGATTTGGACAGGTTTCAACAGATAAATGACGTTTTCGGCTTCAATGCAGGGGATGATGTAATTGTCGAGGTCGCCCGGGTCCTGATGAGCTGCATTCGTAGTGAAGATATCTGCGCCCGCTGGAGCGGTGAAGAATTCCTGGTACTTTTACCGGAAACCGAACTGTCAGGAGCGTTGACCGTTGCCCAGAAGATTCGTGAGTCCATTGACATGACAGAGTTTCGCACCCAGAAGCAAGGCATTCATATCACTGCCAGCCTGGGGATTTGCGAACACATTGCCGGTCAGTCTGTCATCGACTGCATCAACAGGGTTATCCAGGGTTTGAAAACAGCAAAAATGGCAGGTGGCAATCAGGTTTGTCAACCCCCTGCCTGATATCGAATTGCCCATAGCGGTACTACCGCAGATCATCAAACAAATATTCAGGGTCAATCTCAATAATGCCGGACTCAACGCCAAATCAGGTTTATGCGATTACGCCTGGGCGGCCGCCTGTAGCTGACAGCGGGATATCCCAACATCATGGCATAGATAGAAACCTGATCCTCCTCCAGCCCCAACGCACTTCGAAGCGGCTCCCATTGTGACATTGCATACTGAAAGAATCCACACCAGCAGGTGCCCACCCCATAGGCAGGCGCAACAATATCCAGTGTTGAAAGCGCAATTATTCCGTCAACAGGTGCGGAGCGTGCTTCACGGGACGCATATGCAATCACAAGGTGGGGGGCGTTTCTGCATATGGGATCCTTACCCTTTTCCCAAGCCTTGACCATACCTGCAAAATTGAAATGTGCGCTTAATGGCGAGCCGGAGCAGATCGCAGCCCTCATCCAGTCTACAGCAAGTGCCGTCAACTTTCTCAGTTCTGCCGTATCATGAATAATCAGCCAGCGAACCTGCTGACTGTTTGTGCCTGTCGGTGCATACCGAACAACATCCATCAGCTTTTCAACCACAACCCGATCAACCGGAGTGTCTTTATAGCGGCGGATAGAGCGGCGCATCCGGATATGCTCACCCAGACAGGCCGATTCAATTCTGCTTCCAGAGACGGGATAAACAACTGGGTCCAGTCGGGGATCTTCGATCCTTATGGAACCGCTGGGACAGATCGCTTCGCAATGACCGCAGACAATACATCGCTCAGCCCCATCTGCAGTAAAATGAGGAAACTCACCGTCCTGCATCCGGATAATATTCATCGGGCATGCAGCAATGCAAAGACTGCAGTTGCTACAGCTATCTGCATTCAACAACAGTTCGGCCATACTCCCTCCATATACTGCAATAGCCCTGCGACCTTCAGCCGTCAGGGCTATTGCGATTACGTTCCTGGTGAGCAAAGGCTCACAACGCCATCTGCTATTTCAATACAAAAGCCACCCTGGCATCGGCCATGAATCCAGATGCCTGGTTGGCAGCAAAAATCTGGGCGGCCATATCATCAGCCACCTGCAGATCGGAAGGACTGACCGTACCGGCAGCAGTCACCACCAGCGGATTTCTGACACCACGTTTGCCAAGTGCAGCCCTGGCCTTGTCAACACTGTTTGTATATTCTCCACACCCTTGCTCAACCAGCACCTTCTGACTGATTTTAGCCGGATCGTACAGAACTTCACCCCTGGGGTTGAAAATCCGGTTGATCAGCGCCGGACGAAAATTGTATCCGGTTGCATCGATAATCAGGCCGTCATAACTGCCTGCCACCGCGGGTGCCACGTCGGCAACAGGTGGCACATATGCCGGCTTTTCCAACTCCTGTCTGACTTTAGGCTCAGTGAGGATCTTTTCGTACAGAGTGGCGGCAAAACTGCGTGGGCCATTCATACCAACCTTGAGGATAACCAGTGCGGTTTCCTCCCGTTCGTTATACTCCTGAATCACCGGCTGCGCCCCCCTGACAAGTCCGGTAACTGCAGTTTTGATCACATCGGACTCCAACTCGGAATCCCTGACGGTTGTCTCGCTGACCACCGCAACCCCGTGCAGCAGTTCCGCCAATCTACGCTGTGCAGCCACCTTGGCTGCCGTAATGGCAGTCAGCCGTTTCTGGGCACCAACCGTACCCTTCTTGCCAAGCCCCTCACCCACCACCAGGATAGCATCCTGAACATAGGCCTGATCAATGGTCGTTGTAACAGTCAGGTTATTCTCATCAAGATACTTGCGGGCAACACGAAAACGGCTGTCGACCTCGTCACCCATAGCGATGTTGGAAATGCCCAGCATCGCCACTACTGCCAGCAGAATCCTAATTTTCATCTTTCATCCCCCCTGGTTGATTTTTTTAGTGGATATTGATCCTCTGTTGCAGCATGCGGATGGCCAATATGGCTTCAGCTCCGTCAACAGGTTCATTAACCCTGAATTCGCCGGAAAGCTCACCTTCCATTATTCCGCGCGTTGTCATGTTAAGCACCGCGTTGTAGTAAGGGGATGTGGGCTTCACGTCTGGAAAAGGAGAGCGATCCTGGCCAAAAAATGCTGTCGCCAGCTTTTCGTCACCGGTCAGTTTCATCAGCACGTCCTCCAGAATGAAAGCCATTTCACCACGCTTCACATCCTCGTGCGGCTTGAAGAGATATGCCCTGGTAGCCACGTCATACTTAGGTTCAAGTCCACGAACCTTCCATTTCAATATGGTCAGTATTTCATCCTTGAAAAAATAACCGACAATATCGGCCGGAACAAATTCCGCTCGCATTTTGCCCAGACTGGATTTGATCGGAATGCGGCCGCCGAACAGCTTGTCCAGCTTCAGCTCATCGATCAGTAACGCTGCCAGATCACCGCGGGAGACACCATCCTTGACAGCAATTTTTTTACCCACATCGCCGACCGTTAAGCCACCCATGGCCCGCACGATCTTGGCGGTCTTTTTCCAGGCTATGTCGGCAGGTTCATTCCACTTGCCGTCCCTTCTGGCTGCAAGGGTTTCACGAAATCTGTCTTCAGCCTTGCGAAATTCATATGCATCCAGATAGGCAAGGCCTACAAAATAGGTTGCGGACTCTTTTCCCTGGTAATAGTCAAGCTGCCGTTCATCAACACTGATCTCAATGGCTGCCTGGTATGCCTCTTCAACCGCTTCAAGCCACCTGGCACCTTTGATCATGCTGTTGACACGGATTACCGCCAGCTGATACGCAAAGCGGTCATTTGGGCTATCAACGCTGTCACGGGCCTTTTCAAGGCTGTCCATGGCTTGCTGCACCTCAACCTGCCGGTAGCGTTCATCAGAAATCGTGCGGGTTTTCATGGCATAGGCAATTGCTCGACCTGAATGGGCCACAGAAAACCCTTCTTCACAGTACAAGGCCCTGCCAAACTTCTCCAGCGCCAGGTCAACCTTGAGTAATTCAAGGGCCTCCATACCACGCAGATAGTGATGTGCGGGGTTATCCCCCGGGGCAATACAGCGGGACGGAGTCGTTGCACAACCAGACAGGACCGCCACCAGAAGCAGCAACATCATCAACAAGTTTTTCCTCATATGCCTGCCTCTCCTTCGCACAAGATATATCAGCAGAACAGCCATCACACCGTACTATCCGTCGAATTCAAGCAACGCCACACGGATTGAGTAAAAATAATAACAGTAAACTGGTATTTGTAAACCTGTTTCCACCATTCCAGCTGACAACCGCCACCACAAGGACTTCCACAGGATGGCAAGTTACTGGGCAGAAACAACGGGAAGGATCAGCATCCAAGAGCCGCCACCCGCGCTGCCCCGACCAGGCCGGCGTCATCTCCCAGTTCTCCACCCAGGATGGAACAGCCGCCTGCTATCTCAGGAAAACAACGTCGAGAGAACTCCGCCCTTATGGATGGCATCATCAGCTCCAGACTGGCGCTTACACCGCCACAGATCACTGCCGCCTCTATATTCAAGGTATTAGCCAGGCCGGCCAATGCCAGTCCCAACATGCGCCCCGCCTGTTCAAAAGCCTGTCTGGCAGCAGCATCATCCTGCTGCGCAATTGTCGCCACATGCCGGGCATCCATGTCGTCTGGACAGCCCCCGATTCCGCAGACCATACGTTCACGATACATCCGCACAATCGCACCGGCCGACACATACTGTTCCAGACACCCCTGATTGCCGCAACTACACGGAAACCCTTCCGGTTCGACGGTCACATGACCAAACTCTGCTGCAAAACCTCTGGAGCCAGTCCATATGCGCCCATCAAGGATCAGACCACTGCCCAAGCCGGTACCAAGCGTCAAAACAACCAATGTGCGATAGGGGCGACCAGCACCGTAGGCATGCTCACCAATCGCGATCAGATTGGCATCATTAAGGCATGTGGCAGCTAGACCTGTTGCAGACTGGATGTATTCTGCAAGATTGAATCCATCCAACGGGCGCATGTTAGCCGAAGAGCGAATCGTTCCGCAACGATCAATCAGGCCTGGCGCCCCCACACCAACACCGCTGACCAGGCATCCTGCTGCATTTGCGGCAACACGCATTTCATCAATGCCTTGCAGCAAACGCATGCAAAAAGCCTCGCGTCCTTCAGCAATCAGGCTCGCGGATCGGCACCTGGCAAACACCGTGCCCCCGCTGCCCACAAGGGCACAGCGCAGGTTTGTGCCGCCGATATCAATTCCGATGTAGCACTCCTTCATTCGTCCTCACCATATTGAGCTGCTTAAGGGGATCAGGGCGCAGGGCGTTCAGCCTTCAGCACAGTAGCCAGATGGTCGTAGGTCATCATCAAACCATCTGGTATGACTCTGACATCACCCAAAACCGTCATGAAATTTGTATCACCAGCCCAACGTGGCACAATATGGACATGCAGGTGATCAATGATACCCGCACCGGCATCCCTGCCAATATTCAGGCCAATATTGAAACCATGCGGAGCAGCAGCGTCCTCCAGCAGATTCTGACAGCGTCTCACTGCAAGCATGAGGTCAAGCAGTTCATGGTCATCTAGTGTATTCAGATCAGCAGTATGACGCAGGGGAGCAACCATCAGATGGCCATTGGTGTAAGGAAAACGATTGAGCATGGCCAGGGAGTATTCCGTTCTGAACAGGACCAAAACTTCCCGCGGGTTGTCACTCTGTGCAGCCTTGCAAAATACGCATTTTTCATCTTGCCCCAGATTGCTGACATAGCTCATGCGCCATGGAGCCCACAGCCTGTTCATGTCAACCCCCTCTTTGTTGGCACAGAGAATTGGAAACAGCACAGATGACAAATAATACCACACTCCGGAATAGCGAGAAAGCAGGCGGGAAAAGCAGAAGCTGGTGACCAGCAAAAAATGCAGACAAGGTGCTACTTCAGCTCAAAATCATCAAGTTCATCGTCTGAAAAATCCAGAACCTCACCTATCGAATTAGAGTCAAGGCGGGCATGCACATCCCGGAATCCGGGCTTTGCGGCATCGATCTCTGCCAGCAGAGACGCAGCCTCTGCTCCTTTACCCGTAGCCTCACAGGTCAAGGCCAGATCATATTTTACAGAGCAGGCATCATCAAGCCCCAAGCCAGCGTTCAAAAGCGAACGTAAAAGGGTTTCCGAGTTCTTCAAGTCTCCCTTTTCACGCAGACAAGCCCCTTGAAGAACAAGGCATGCCAACTTGCGAGACGGATCGTTTGCGGCCTGCCTCAATTCACTGATTGCCTCATCCCAGAGACCCATCTCCTTGAATGCCAAACCGAGATCATAATGGGACTGGGCATCGGTTCCTTCCAGCTGACTGCCAAACTTGACACTTCGCTGAGTTTCATCAATTGACTCGAATATGTCCTCTACAGCATCCAGCCAGCTTGACTGCCCAGGTTCCCCATCGGGACCGGACAGAATATCTCCTTCGACCTCAATATCGATTTCAATGTCCTCATCCAGACCATCTGGCTCCGGTTCGGACTCAACATCGGACAAAACGTCAGCCAAGCCTTCCGAAGAGCCTGTTCCTGATTGTTCGGCGACACCTTGTAGCACCTGATCAGTCCCGATTTCAGCAATATCACATTCCTCAGGCAGGGGAACTCCAGACTTACTGGCATGTTTATCGGCAAGCAATTGCAGCGATGCAACCTTAGATGCCATTGCATCCGCACCTTCAATATCACCATCTGCCCGAAGGGCCCGCTCCAACCCTTGAAGTATACGAACATTGATAGGATCGAGCTGATCAAGCTGTTTGTACAATGCAACCAGTTCCTTTGTAGCCTTATCCGCAACAAAATCAGGCTCATACTGCTCCAGCAAAGGAAGGGCACTATGGATATCCTTGCCATCAATCAGACACTCCAGGTAATTATTCCTGGCAGACAGGTCTTCTGGGAAAAGCCTGAGAAAATGCTGGCAAGCTGTCTTGGTACGCGCCGGATCATTCACCTGACGGAAGGCCTCGATCACAAGCGCCCAGAGATTCTTGTTCTTGGGATTACGTTGCAGCAGAGTATGCAGGCCATTGAGCGCGCCGGCAGCATTTCCGTTCCCGACCTGCTTAGACAACACATCCAACATGAAATCAGATCGTTCCGGAAAAAGCTGGCTAATTCTCTCGCTCAGCTTCAAACAGGTTGCATTGTCCCCCTTTTCGTAAAGCAAGGTGGCAAGCGCACTGTAGGCTGAATAGGATTCATCCGTCTTTCCGGCCTGCAAATAGGCTTCAGCCAGCATAAGCTTGATGCCGCTGTTCTGACGGTCGGCATTATGCATCCGCTCCAGCACCTTCAAGGCTTCCACATGATTGGACTGTTTTTTATAGTACTCGTAGACCTGCCTGTATTCTGCAAGTGCATTCGCGGTAAGCCCGTGCTTTTCGTTCAGCTCGGCCAGGGTCAGCACAAGAAAAATGTCATCAGGATAAAGCACCAGCAACTTTTTATATACGGCTATCGCTTTCAGGTAAAAACCATTGCCCGCATAATATTTGCCTATGGTTTCAAACTCCGTACGCGCTTCCTGTGTGGAGCCAGCCTTTAGCAAAAGCTCCGCAAGCTTCTGACGCTGATTTATGGCAGAGGGATCCTGCTGAACTATCTGGCGATACGCCTTGATAGCCTTATCGGTCTGCCCCTTTAGTGCAAGTTTCTGGGCTTCTTCTATCAGCTTATCCTTTTTGGAAGACACGGGCGAAAGATTCCTTTCATTTGCAACATGTTACAGATATTCACCTTACAAATTAAGACAACTTTAAGCTATACCAATGCCACACTAAAAATGTCAAGCACATTTCCGACACTCAGGCTAGTCCGAATTATCTTGCTTTTCAACTGTAGCATTTGAATGCTTTGACTTCACCGGAAAAATGCATTAGTTATATCCAAAATAGTCCTGCACTACGGCTTGCCACAAGCACAGCTGTTTTTCATCTGGAATTCCGCTTCTGTGGCCGCTGGTTTTCGATTTGAAAATGTGATTTTTCTTCTGAAAAGCTGGTATGATGCGCTGGTATGCGCATATACATCGCAAAAGGATCGCCGAAGAAAGAACATGAAAACGGCTTTACCGGAGATGCACCATGCTGACACTACCAAAAGCAAACCCTTTTAGGGAAAACATCCCCGTCTTCAAAATAGCAATCCCTGATGCCCTCAAGAAGCTCGCCTCAGAATCATTCACCGGCTATGCCGAATACACGCTCCAGACATTTAAGGCCTTCTGCCTGTTTGTCGCTGGCAAAACCATCTGTATCACCAGCTGTAGTGGCAATGAACCCCTGTCAGGCTTCGAAGCGCTGGCAGCGTTCTTCGAACAAGCTACGGGGGGAAATGGCGAGCTCAGCATTTATCGCATGACACCAGACATGGCAATGTGTGCACACGCATTGCTGGAAGGCGAACATATATATAAATCCTGCGAAGTCAGGCTGACAGATATCAAATCCATACTTGGTGAGATGAAAGAGCGCAGCTTGAATGGCGTGGTGCGTTTCTCCGCCGAAGACCGTCATGCCATGATCTTCTACAAAGAGGGCGCCCCGATCGGGTTTTACCACGATGGGGCGAGTATTATCGACAGTTCTCCCGAAGAATCACGCAAGGTGGCCGCAATGCCTGGCGCGCTGCTTGATATTTTTGCCACATTACCGACCGAAGAAATTGCACGTTACGACCTGTTGCATATGATCAATCAAGACAAACTCTGGTCAGAAGGCTCAACAGCATCGACACGGAACACGCCCGTATCAGCGGCGCAGCCGGAAAGCCCCCCCACCTCTGCAATCATCGTCGAAATGATTGACGACTTGCAGGAAGTTGCTGTCGCCTATCTGTCAAAAGCCGGACGGAGCGTGGTGGAGAAATGTCTGCGCATATCCGGAGGCGCACAGATATTTCTGGAAACTGCAAAAATTGAAGCATTTCTTGATCTGGTACGCCAAAACGCCATGGAGATTGACGAACACGCCCGCATAGACGAGATGATCGAGTTGATGCGGGCCGAGATCCTCAAGGTGGCTTCAGACACAACCTCCTCACAGTAAACACGGCTTTAGCCGTGCGTAACAGGAGAGGCTCACGCCGGTGAAAAAGACCGATCCGGGCATGGCCTGCCCATACAGGACCCCCGATGCACATGAATTTCAATAACGTTACTATCGTCATGGTTGAGCCCCAGTCTCCCGGCAATATCGGCATGGCTTGCCGCGCCATGAAAAACATGGGCCTTGGCCGTCTTAGGCTGGTCAAGGGATGTGACCGCTTCCATGCCGATTCGCTCAAGTTTGCCGTTTCAGCCAAAGACCTGCTCGAACAGGCCGAAGTCCACGAAACCCTGGCATCGGCGCTGGCAGACTGTGCATTAACAATCGGCACGACCAGACGTCATGGAAAGTATCGCCAGGAAATACTCACTCCGTCTGAAGTCGCCACAAAGATCCGCGCGCATTGCTCTGAATATTGCCATTCGGCGATCGTATTTGGCCGTGAAGACAGCGGACTGACCACCGAAGAGCTTTCGCTGTGCCGCTGGCATGCAACAATCCCCACATCAGACTCATATGGCTCTCTCAACCTTTCACAGGCAATCCTGCTGTTCTGCTATGAACTATTCAAATCCGGTGAGCATCCGGGAGGCGGCCGGATTGACCCGCCAGCCACGTCAGCAGAAATGGAGTCGCTTTTCACACAGATGGAGCCCACCCTTCAAAAAATCGGCTTTCTCAACGAACAGAATCCTGCCCACATCATGCTATCACTGCGCCGCATGTTGTTCAGGGCCGGGCTGGACAACCGGGAAGTGTCCATCATGAGGGGCATGTTCAGTCAGATCGACTGGGCCTGCTCATCTTTTGAAGGGCGCAAAACAACATAAATGTCGTGTGCTGACGCAAAGACCCGCCTCCGTCAAGGTCAGGCAGCGTATACCCCAAAACAACTGAAAACCGTTTGCCTTCCACACATTTTAAGGTATTTTATATAGATGTGCAGTTGCCAACAAATGGCAAGCACTTGTATCGTGGATTGCAACCCAACTTTACCATGTGTCGTATCTACAATTTCAATCTATCGTATGGAGGAAACACTATGAATCGCCTGATCACCGGCATTTTATTAACGATGCTTTTAACCCTGCTGTCCGGATGCGGTTACAACACCATGCAGATCAATGAAGAAAAGGTTTTTGAAGCCTGGGCAAATGTGGAATCGACCTACCAACGGCGTAGCGACCTGATACCAAACCTGGTAGAGGTGGTCAAGGGCTATGCCAAACATGAGGCCGAAACCCTGAAAGCCGTCACAGAAGCCCGCGCCAAAGTTGGATCCATGCAGGTCAGCAAGGACATCCTCAACAAACCCGAGACACTGAGCAAGTTTCAGCAGGCTCAGGGAGAATTGTCCAGCGCCCTGTCCCGCCTGATGGTTGTGGTCGAAAGATACCCTGACTTGAAGGCCAACCAGAACTTCATCGACCTGCAGAAACAGCTTGAAGGCACGGAAAACCGCATTAACGTGGCCAGAGAGCGTTATAACAAGGCTGTGCAGGTTTTCAACACCAGCATTCGCACCTTCCCCAACTCCCTGACCAATTCCATGCTGCTGCATCTGCAACGCAAGGAGCCGTTCAAGGCTGAAGAGGGGGCAAAAACCGCTCCCAAGGTTAAGTTTTAACCACTCTGCGCCTCCTTGCCAACAAGGACAGGAGGCTTTTTTATCATTAGTTGACTGGACAGCCCGTAATGACATTGACCAAACGCATACTGATTCTGATGCTGGCACTGCTACTGCCGCTTCCGCTCCTGGCGTTGGAGCCTCCCAGGCTCAAGGGACGCGTCAATGATTATGCCGGCATGCTGTCCCCGGAAACCGTCAGCCGGCTGGAAAGAAAACTGGCCGGCTTTGAACGTGAGCAAAGCACCCAGATTGTCGTACTGACCATCCCTTCACTGGAGGGAGACAACATCGACCGATTTGCCATCTCCGTTGGTGAAAAATGGCGCCTCGGACAGGCCGGTAAGGACAACGGCGTAATTCTGCTGCTAGCCAGAGCTGAGCGCAAGGTACGCATCGAGGTCGGCATGGGGCTTCAGGGCGTCTTGCCCGACATCACAGCCAGCCAGATCATCCGCAACGTCATGCGACCACACCTGAAGGGCAATGATTTTGACAAGGGCATCACTGCCGGCATAGACGCCATATTGCTTGCCACCAAGGGAGAATTCAAGTCGACGCCCTCCGACCCCCCAAAGAAGAAAAAAGGTTCTTCCTCCACCGCGTCCTTCGTATTTCTGCTGCTGGCTGCAGGTGTTGCCTCAATTGGACTTGGTTATCTGGCCCGACCCCTTTCTGGCGTATCAGGCGCTGCCGGGCTACCGCTTGCTGCTGCGGTATCGTTCTCTGGTCTCGGCATGACAACCCTGCTGATACTTGCCGCCGTAGGGTTCGGGGCCGGCTGGCTGCTGTTTGCATTATTCCGCGCCATCATCAAGGGGGGTAGCGGAACAGGTGGGGGTTCCGGCCTGGGTGGCGGCTACTTCGGCGGTGGAGGCTACTACGGTGGCGGTGGTTTTTCAGGTGGAGACGACGCGGGGGACTTTTCCGGAGGTGGTGGCGATTTTGACGGTGGAGGGTCTTCCGACGATTATTAGGACCACTGTCACAATAAAAATCCAGATCCTTACTGGTATTGTTTTCACAGAATACCTGCGCTGATATTGTCTCAAAGCGCCTTACTGCATCAAACATCAGACAGGCCCAGAATGTGCCTATTTCGACAGAATACGTTAAGAACCGTGGACAGATAACATTTTCAACCGAGGAGGTACCTGTAAGATGAAAAGACTGTTTTTATTCACACTGACCCTGCTAGCCATGTGCGTATCCGTTGCCTTTGCCGCTGTTGAGGCTACCGGAGAAGGTCCCACCAAGGAACAGGCCCTGGCTGCCGCCAAGCGCAGTGCTGTTGAGCAGGGGGTCGGTTCCCTGATCAAGGCCAATTCAGTAGTGATCGATTCGGCCCTGGTGGAAGACAAGATTCTGTCCCACACCAGCGGTTATGTTACCAGCTACCGGATCGTCAGACAGGGCAGAACCGCAGACGGTTTTTCCATAACCATCAGGGCCAAGGTGGATAACCGCACGATCAAGGACGATATTAATGCCCTGACCATGCTGCGCAAGGACGTGGGCAACCCCCGCATCCTGGTGGCATTCAACAAGAAAGCCGCCGGCTCCAAGGTCATCCAGAACAAGAGTTTTGTCGAAGAGATCTACAACGGCATAGTGGAAACCCTCACCGACAAACAATTTCGCGTGGTTGATAAGGCCGCATCGGAACGCTTTGCCCAGCAGGTCGCAGCCAGTCATGAAATCGATGTGGACGCCAACAAGGCCGCAGCTTACGGCCTCAAGTACAACGCCGAATATACACTCTACTACTCCGTAAGCGGTGACATCAAAGAGGGTGTGGTTGGCAAAGCAGTCAAGCTGCGCATCAAGACCCAGTTAGTCGACAACACCCGCGCCCAGGTGGTCACCAGCAAAATGGTAGAGCAGACCAGCAGCGGCCAGACAGTTGAAAACGCATTGGAAAAGGCAGCCCGTGACGGTGGCAGAAAGATTGTCAACCCGATGATCGAAATCATCCAGAAAAACTGGATCGACGCACAGCAAAACGGCCAGATTTACTCTATCGTGATCGACGGGGTGGATGACCCGGAAGATATTGCCAGATTCACCGCCATGCTGGAAAAGTTCCCCCTGGTCAATGCTGCCAGGGAAATGGAATCGGGCGGGGGCAAAACCACCTTTGAAGCCACTTACAAGGGTAAGCGCGACCTGCTCGACCGGGACGTAATCAGGGCAACCCGCGAGCTGGGCTGGACCATGAAAAAAGTCCGTGCCGAGGGGGCCCGCAGTACATGGAAAAGACAGTAGCCCCCGGGCCACCTGATCCGGCAGCCGTATCACGGCCTGCAGCCTGACCAATTTCCGGAGGTTAATTCCCATGCGTAACGTTGCAACGCTATTGTCCATCATACTGATCGGTCTGATTACCGTATCCACAGCCACCGCCGATATCTTCAAGGCATCCGGTCGCGGCAAGACCGAAGAGGCAGCAGTCAGCGCAGCAGTCAGCGCCGCCATAAAACTGGGGGTATTACAGCTGATTGACGAAGGCACCTACAACAAAAACCGTCGCAAGATAGATAAAGCCCTCAAGGGCAAGAATAGAAAACTTGCCCCCAGATACCGCCAGGAAGGCGATATCGAGTTCACCGGCGCCGACTATGAGGCCCAGGTCTCCGCAGAAGTCAACCTTAAGGCACTGGAAAACGAGATCAATGCCCTCGGCCTGATGCAGGAGGCAATGGGCAATCCGCGCATCATGATCCTCTATAGTCCCAAACTGCCGCAGGGAGGGACGCTGGGCATGACCCGCCGTGATCTGGAGGCCTTTTTTGACAGTTCCTATGGATCCATGGTGGATGTATTCGTCGAACGTGGCTTTGAAGTGATCGACAAGAGATCCGCCGAGCAGTTTGCCATACAGGTTGCCGATACACATGAGATCAATACTGACATCAACAGGGCAGCCGCCTACGGCATGAAATACCATGCCGATCTGATCATCTATTACCAGACCATCGGCATCGGACGACAGAACTACAGCGGCAGCGGCGCCAAGATGTTCATGCGCGCCCAACTGATCAATCCTTCAACATCGCGCATCATTGCCAGCAAGGATGTTGAGTCGCTTGCATACGCCGGCAGCTTGCAGGAGGCGCTTTACAGGTCTGCCAAGGATGTGGGCCAAAAGATATCCCTGACCATGATCGAGTCGATCAAAAAAAACTGGAAACGCGAGAAGGCCGGGGCCGGCACATTCATCCTTGTTCTGGATGGTGTGGATGACGCCGGAGAAATTGCATCGTTCCGCGATAGGCTGAAGAGCTATCCGGACATGAACAACACCCGCGACCGTGAGTCGGGAGGCGGCAAGACGACTATCGAGATCAGATTCGGCGGCACCTCCGAAGATGTCAAAAGTGCGGTGCTTCAGGCATCCCGAGAGCTGGGATGGAAGCTGAAGCTGATCCGCTCAGAAGGTAACCGCAGCACATGGAAAAGACTGCCTGCTGACATAAGCGGCACAAATTGACAGCACAAAACCACAACCTTACATATCAGGGAGGCACAATGAAAAAGAGACACTTGCTTTCAATGATTGCCATCGCCTCGGCAATGCTGTCCGCCGGCTGCGTCAGCACAGGCGGCAGCGCAATGGAGGCCCACACCAAAGGCATGGAGAGCGTGACAGAAGAAGAATACATGGTTGCCAAGAAGCCGGTTGACAAGCACTTCATCGGCTGTGCATGGTCGAAGCAGTTCGGCCCGGTTGAAGATCAGACCATGTCCGCCATAAGGATCAAGAAAGAAAAGTCTTTCAGTGGCGTGCAGCAGGATTTTGCCTATAGCCGCGGTATCGCCTTGGGCGGCACACCATCCATGGCTCCGGTCAAGGGGGAGATTGGCCTGCAGGGCGGCAGCATTGAATAGTCAAAGCTGAGCGGGCTGGAGATCGTCTCGCCGGTCAATATTGGCGACGTGCCATTCGAACCGGGCATCCCCTATATCACCGAGGCCCTGCGCCTGGCCAACTTCAGAATCGGCGAAGAGAAATCAAACAAGGCCTCCATCAGCGCCGGTGTGGGTTCCGTTGTGGGTGACGCTGTCGCGACAGCTGAGATCGGCTCCCAGGCACGCCGCGGTACCGAGGGCGACGGCCTGGTAGTTGCTTATAAACTGCATAAAATCGATATGGACAGCTATACCAAACAGGACAGCGGCAATATGAAACTGCAGTTGAACAAGGCTGATGAAAAACGGGGGCTGATCATCAAAACCAGATTCCAGACCATCGAACCTGGCGCCAGCAGATCACTGCCGCGCAATCTGGTTTGGGCCTGTTCCCGCGCCAATGCCATGAGCCGAGACATACTGGCTGCCTGGCTGGTTGAAATCAAAGCGCTTGACCGCAAACGCAGATCAATGACCGTGGCCTTTCCGGCCTTTCCCAAGATTGAAGACTGTTCGCACTACAGCAGCGTAATCTATTCCAGGATCAACCCGGTCACGGACAAAATTGAGCGTCAGAAACTCACCGTAACAGTGGTTGACGCCGATGTGACTGACAACCTGAAGCCGTCCAACTGGGACGCACGGGCCTCGCTGGTTGAGGAAGCTTTCAAGATTATACCGGTTAAGCCGGCGGAACTACAGTAGCCCCCAGAAAACAGGAAACCGAACGGAGGCAACATCATGCAATTCAATAAAACTATACTGTTCAGCCTGCTGCTGGCCATAATTGCCATGATTGCCGGCAGAGACGCCTTTGCAGCCGAACGTCCGAAGATTATCAGCCAGACCAGCCAGTACATCGATCGCGCCATCAACATCCACATCCAGTGGCAATCGGTCAACCCGGTCACCAAGGTACGCGTATATGCCGGCAGCGGCGAGAAAGAAACCAAGGTCGATGAGTACGATAATCGCCGCAATCCTTACGGATATGAGGGCGAAGTCAATGTGGTCGTTCAGGTCGACCCCAATCTGTATCAGGGTTTTCTTTCCTACCAGATCCAGCTGGAAGACGACCTGCGACTGAAAAGCGACCTGTTTACTGGCAAGATCAAGCT
>DAONZY010000021.1:0-39906 GCA_035407085.1 Deltaproteobacteria bacterium
TTTCTGATCTGTTCCGCATTGGGCAGGGTAAAGCCGAAATATGCAGCTGATTCGGACAGGCGTTTAAGGTGGCGTTCCAGCAGCCAGAAACCGCTACTGTCGTACCTGACGGATTCGATCAGCCGGAAATCCGGCATCTCCCAGGTCAGGAACCGCCCTTTGGCCAGACACTCCCGGTATTCCTCCAGCGGGTCTGATCCCCACGTTATACCGCTACCGATGCCGATGTGTCCTTTGCCCGTATCCGTCTCCACAACTGCGGTGCGGATGGCGACACTGAATACCGCTTCTCCGCCCGGTGATACATGGCCGATGGCGCCGCAATAGATGCCGCGCGGCGATGCTTCCAACTCATTGATGATCTCCATGGTGCGGCGCTTGGGGGCGCCGGTGACCGAGCCGCAGGGGAACAGCGCCCTGAATATCTCCAGCAGGCCGATTTGTGGCCTCAGTCTGGCGCAGACTGTGGAGGTCATCTGGTGCACGGTCGGATATGTCTCGATTTCAAAGAGCCTGGGCACCGTTACTGTGCCGGTTTCGGAGATCATGGACAGGTCATTGCGCACCAGGTCCACAATCATCAGGTTTTCTGCCTTTTCTTTCTCGCTTTCCGTCAACTGCTGTTTCTGCATCAAATCATCGACATACACAGGCATGCGGGGGGCGGTGCCTTTCATCGGCTTCATGGTGATCTGTCTGTCTTTGAGGCTGAAAAACAGTTCGGGTGAGGCGGACAGTATTATCTGGCTGCCGATGTTAAGCCAGGCGCAGAAAGCTGCCTGCTGGCTGCGGCAGATCCGGCGATAGAGGGCGAAAGGGTCTCCTTCCACTTCAAAACGCTGGCCGGTGGTGTGGTTGACCTGGTAGGTGTCGCCGCTGGCAATGGCCTCCCTGATCTGCTCCAGCTTTGATGCGTAATCGGACTGACTTGTCTCGATCACAGGCGTTGAAATCCGGCATGATTGAAGTACCTCTGGAGTTGAAGCGTTGACCGGGATGCGCCTCCTGAATATGCCGAACCAGGCCAACGGAAAGTCTGCAAGCTGCTTGGTTGACAGTTGGGGATTCAGCCCTCCGGCTGCTTCGTAGCTGACAAAACCGGCGGCATGAAAGCCTGCTGCCACGGCATTTTCCACCTGTTGCATGGCACCGGCGACATCATCAGCTGTATAAGCGGCGACTACCTTTTCAAGACCTTCAAATCGCCATGACTGACTGAATTCACCTTTAGAAAAGGACTCCAACAGGACGGTCGGATGAGCTTCGGTATTTGCAATTTTCATTTGTTAAAGAGCGATCTTCAAAAACACCGGCAGCAGTATCAAAATGGATATTTCCACCAGCTCACTGATGCAGCCGATCACATCGCCGGTAATACCGCCGATCTTGGCGTGGAACCATCTTCTTATGATTCCTGAGATCAACATGGCGGCAGCAAGCAGCATGGAGCCGTGAATGCCCATCAGCAGCCAGGCAGTAGCCAGAGTGAGGCCGAAGGCGATGATCAGCTGCATTTTGCCTGCGCCGATTACTATGGTCGAGCCGAGACCATCCTGACGTGCGTTACGCCCGAAAACTATAGTCTGCACCTGACAGAACCGGGCAATCAGCGGAAACAGCAGCAGAGCCTGCCATTTGAATGCTTCCGGTACAGCGACCAGCGCCTGCCATTTGAGCAACAGTCCCAGGGCGATAGCGACCGCCCCCACGGCGCCAACTCTGGAGTCCTTCATGATCTCCATGAAGCGTTCCCGGCTGCCCCGGGCGGCGATGCCGTCGCACACATCAGCCAGGCCGTCCATATGCAGGGCACCGGTTACGGTTGTTAGCGCCACGATTAGAAGGACATCAGCCAGCGGCCTGCTCAGGTGCGGATAAAGCAGCCAGTTCAGTCCGGCCAGCATGGCGCCGATGGTCAGGCCGGCCAGTGGAAACAGCGCCGTGGATCGTCCCAGGTCATCCTTTTTCCATTCAAAGCTGAAAGGGAGGTGGATGATGGTCAGAAATTGTATGGTGATGATGTAAAGGCGCATAGTTTAACCGTGATTCGTGTCCGTAGACCGTGTCCGTAATTTATTGGTAAAGCTGCGATTCGTGTTCGTTATCCGTTCGCCGTAATTGATCTTAACGTAACGGTCCCCGGTCAACGGACACGGAATGCGGTCTTTAGCTCGTCACACCTGCCTCTTCAAAAGTGGCCATTTCTTTGAGTATCTTGATGCCGGCATCCATCAGTGTCATGGCAACGGCGGCGCCGGTGCCTTCTCCCAGCCGGAACCCCAGGTCCAGAATCGGTTCCGCGTCGATGCGGTCCAGCATGAAGGTGTGACCGACTTCCACTGATTTGTGGGCGGCAAAGATGTAATCGCGCACATGCGGGTGCAGCTCTGAAGCGATCAGAGCGCCGGCGGTGGAGATGAATCCGTCCACCACCACCGGAATGCTGTTGGCGGCGCAGCCCAGCACCAGGCCGGCGATGCCGGCGATCTCCAGGCCGCCCACCTTGGCCAGCACATCCAGCGGGTCTTTGGGGTTCGGCTGGTTAATCTTCAAACCCTGTTCAATGACCCGGATCTTGTTCTCCAGTGCGGTATCACTGATACCGGTGCCGCGGTGGGTAAGATCCCGGACCGGGATGCCGGAGATGGCGGCGATAATGGCCGATGAGGGGGTGGTGTTGCCGATGCCCATGTCTCCTGTGCCGACCATGGAGATACCTTCCTGCTTGCAGCGGTCGGCTAGCTCGATGCCGACCTGCATGGCGGCCATGGCTTCTTCACGGGTCATGGCCGGCTCCTTGGCCAGGTTCCTGGTCCCTTTGGCCACCTTTTTGCGAATCAGTCCGGGATGATCCTCAAAATCGCTGTAGACGCCCACGTCCACCACGCGCACTTCAGCGCCGGCGTGTCTTGCCAGCACATTAACCCCGGCGCCGCCGTTGAGGAAGTTATAGACCATCTGGGTAGTGACTTCGCAGGGGTACAGGGAAACACCTTCTTCGGTGACTCCGTGGTCGCCGGCAAAGGTGAAGATGACTTTTTTGGAGGTGTCCGGGTTTTTCTGGCCGCTGATGGCGACAATGCGACGGGCAAATTCTTCCAGCTTGCCCAGCGAACCCGGCGGTTTGGTCTTGTTGTCCAGCCGTGTCTGGGCCTCTTTCAATAGTTCCGGATTGACTGGCTTGATGCGTGCGATGGTTGATTGGATAATGTTCATCGATGTGTCTCCATAACTAATTGTATTCAATGTGTTATTGCTGGATTGTTCCCTAGTCCCTAGTCCCTGCCTTTAAGTTTCAATGGTATGCCGCTGATGACGGTGTAGACGTCATCCGAGGCGGCGGCCAGTATCTGGTTGGCATGTCCGGCGGCATCGCGGAAAAGGCGGCTGAGCTGGTTGTCCGGTACGATGCCCATGCCGACCTCATTGGAAACCATGATGACCGGCGTGCTCATGCTGCGCAGGGTGGCTGCCAGTCGCTGCACGTTTCCCAAGATCAGTTCTTCCGTGTTGTCCTGGTTCTCATATAAAAACAGCAGATTGGTGACCCACAGGGTGATGCAGTCCACCAGGATCGCCTTGCATGTGCCGTCACAGCCTGCCAGGGCCTGGGGCAGATGCAGCGGCTCTTCGATGGTCTTCCAGTTTTCGCCGCGGCGCTGCTGATGTCTCTGGATGCGCTCGTCCATTTCTCCGTCCAGGGCCTGTGCTGTAGCCAGATAACAGAGTGGTGCGCCAAACTGCATGGTCAGTTCTTCGGCCAGTTTGCTTTTGCCGCTTCTGGCGCCGCCGGTGACAAAGATTGTTTTTGACATGAACACCTCCAAACAAAAAAGCCCTTCTCCGGTAAGGAAAAGGGCTCGAACAGCAGGATTGGGTTCTGGGGTAATATCCGGCTTCGGCCCCTCTTTCCACGGAGGTACACAAAAGCTTCGGACTGGCAGGTTTCCTGGCTTGAGGATCATCCCTTCTCTGCGCCTTCCCGGGATAGTTCCCAGTGACGTATTGCAGAGTCGGTCCCCTCTTACAGTTGCGGGTCAGCGCGGGATTTTCACCCATCTTCCCTATTATTCATGCTTGCGAGGCATGACACCAGAACGACTTGAAAACAGTTTTCGGCTTTGTAGCAGTGAAATCCGGAAATGTCAAAAGCAATTTTTCAGATGACCGGTTAATGCTTCGAATATGCGGACTTGCACTTGTATTTGAAAACGGAATTTTTTTTCCAGTATACCCCTTGATTTTTGCCGGATCGCTGTTTATATTCCTAACTGCTAGCACTCGGAAGGGTTGAGTGCTAATTTTTTTGGTATTTCCAGCCAACACACCATCAAATGCATAGAAAGGAGAAGTACAGATGAACTTGAGACCACTGCAGGACCGTATTCTCGTCAAGAGGGTAGAAGAGGAAACCAAAACCGCAGGAGGGCTTTATATTCCTGAAACTGCTAAGGAAAAACCTCAGCGTGGTGAGATCGTAGCTGCTGGCAAAGGCAAGAAGACCGAAGATGGCAAGGTGCTTCCGCTGGATGTCAAAGTAGGTGACAAAGTGCTGTTCGGCAAGTACGCCGGTACAGAAATCAAGGTTGACGGAGAAGATTTTCTGATCATGCGGGAAGACGATATCCTCGCCGTTGTAGAGTAAGACGGCTTCGCCAAAGGTCCATCTGCGGTGTTGTGTTCGTCGCGGAACGCTCAACGTACCTTCTGGTACGCCTCGCGCCCCACTCCTCACACTCCTTGCATCTGGAGCCTTTTGCTGTGCCGTAAAAGATTTTACCAAATCTTGTGAATACGAAAATAATCAATGGAGGAATAAAGCATGTCTGCAAAAATTATCAAGTTTGACCAGGACGGCCGCAACGCCATCCTCAAAGGTGTAAATACGCTGGCTGACGCAGTAAAGGTGACCCTGGGTCCCAAAGGCCGCAATGTTGTTATCGATAAATCCTTCGGCGCTCCGCTGATCACCAAGGACGGCGTGACCGTTGCCAAGGAAATCGAGCTGGAAGACAAGTTCGAAAACATGGGCGCACAGCTGGTCAAGGAAGTTGCTTCCAAGACTTCTGATGTTGCCGGTGACGGCACCACCACTGCAACCGTTCTGGCCCAGGCTATCTATCGTCAGGGTTCCAAGCTGGTTGCTGCCGGTCACAACCCGATGGAAATTAAGCGCGGCATCGACAAGGCTGTCGAGATTATTGTCGGCGAACTGAAAAGCATCTCTAAGCCGATCAAGGATCACAAGGAAATCGCCCAGGTCGGCACCATTTCCGCCAACAACGACAAAACCATCGGCGACATCATTGCCGAAGCCATGGAAAAAGTCGGCAAAGAAGGCGTCATCACTGTTGAAGAAGCCAAGGCCATGGAAACCAGCCTTGAGACCGTTGAAGGTATGCAGTTTGACCGCGGCTACCTCTCCCCTTATTTCGTGACCGATCCGGAGCGCATGGAAACTGCTTTTGAAAACGCATACATCCTGATCCATGACAAGAAAATCTCCAACATGAAGGATCTGCTCCCGGTTCTCGAGCAGACCGTCAAGACCGGCCGTCCGCTGGTGATCATCGCTGAAGACGTTGAAGGCGAAGCGCTGGCAACCCTGGTTGTCAACAAGCTGCGCGGCACCCTGAATGTTGCTGCTGTCAAGGCCCCTGGCTTCGGCGACCGCCGCAAGGCCATGCTGGAAGATATCGCTACCCTGACCGGCGGCATCGTTATCTCTGAAGAGGTTGGCCACAAGCTCGACCAGACCACCATCGACATGCTCGGCCGCGCCAAGCGCGTCACCATCGACAAGGACAACACCACCATCATCGACGGCGACGGCAAGGAAGAGGCTATCCAGGGTCGCGTCAAGCAGATCCGCGCTCAGATCGAAGAAACATCCAGCGACTATGACCGCGAAAAACTGCAGGAGCGTCTGGCCAAGCTGGTTGGCGGTGTTGCAGTTATCAAGGTTGGCGCTGCAACTGAAGTTGAGATGAAAGAGAAGAAGGCCCGCGTTGAAGATGCGCTGCATGCAACCCGTGCTGCTGTTGACGAGGGTATCGTCCCTGGCGGCGGCGTGGCTTACATCCGTTCGCTCCAGTCTCTGGACGCAGTTAAACTGCCCAGCGAACAGCAGTTTGGCGTGAATGTGGTCAAGGCTGCCCTTGAGGCCCCGATCCGCCAGATCTCTGACAACGCCGGCATCGATGCCTCCATCGTTGTGGACAAGGTCAAAAACGGCAAGGATGCCTTTGGTTATGATGCTGCTACCGACGAGTATGTGGATATGCTCAAGGCTGGTATCATCGACCCGACCAAGGTTTCACGTTCCGCACTGCAGAACGCTGCTTCCATCGCCGGTCTGATGCTGACTACCGAAGCCCTGATCGCAGACAAGCCGAAGGAAGAAGGCGCTGGTATGCCTGGCGGCATGGGCGGCGGTATGCCTGGTGGTATGGGCGGCATGGGCGGTATGTACTAAGAGGGAAACGCCGCTTTTACGCCATCTCGGCGTTGCCTTCGTCAGTCACTTGTGCGGCGTAGCGCTGCTACGCCTCCGCGTTCTTCCTTGGCGCCTTGACCTGACGAAAAATCGGCATTTTCTTGATACTGTCATTAGAAAGGGCTGGAAGCGAAAGCTTTCAGCCCTTTTTTGTGTGCAGTGATGTTTGTTGGTGCCACATTGTTTCGTTTTCTCTGCGTCCTCCGCGTCTCTGTGTGAGAAAATGCTTTTGTCAGTTGAATCTCTTAACCAGCTCAGCTACCCGTTTGCCCAGCAGGGCAGCGGTTTCATGGTCGTTGGGCGGTGGAGCCATGTCCGGCCCCTGGTCGTTGTTGGACTGGGCCATGGCGCCCAGGAAAGCACCGAGTCGGTTGATGTCTTCAACGCTTCCCTTGCTGCTGTTATTGCCCGGCATCAACCCCAGACTGACCCAGATCATACTATGTTGGGCGGCGAAAATTAACAGATCAGTCAGGGTATTCAGCTTGTCACCGCTCTGGCTGCCGGAGTTGGTGAAGCCGGCGGCCAGTTTGTCCTTCCACTTCTGCTTGGCCCAGATGCCGGAGCTATCCTCCATGAACTTCTTGAACTCTGCCGATGTGCTGCCCATGTAGGTGGGGCAGCCGAAGATGATGGCATCGACGCCGTTCAGGTATTCCCAGTCGTTCTTGGCATCAATCGCCTTGACCAGCTTTGCTTCAATCCCTTCCACACGTTGAACCCCTGCCAGTACGGATTTGGCCAGTGCTTCGGTATGGCCGTAGGTGCTGTGATAGACAATTGCTATCCTTTTTGCCATTTGATTTTCCTCCTTTAATTGACATAGATCAGATTATAGCGTCAATTTCCGGTTTATCATCACATCAGAGAAAAATGAGCAATAGCTTGGCAGGCCGATGGCGGTATATCAAATATGGAAGGAGAACAGATATGGAAATCACAGGCAAAGCTTTGACAATGGCGGATATGGTGGCGTATCAGGACGGTTCGGTGGTCAGCAAGACGCTGATAGACAAGAAGATCGGCACGTTGACGCTGTTCTCGTTTGGAGCCGGGCAGGGGTTGAGTGAGCATACGGCGCCTTATGATGCCTTTGTGCAGGTGGTTGATGGTGAGGCGGAGGTAACCATCGATGGCGAGGCCCAGACAGTTAAGGCAGGCCAGATGATTATCATGCCGGCCAACCATCCCCATGCATTACAGGCGGTCAAGCCATTCAAGATGTTGTTGGTGATGATCCGGGCCTGATGTGGCATTGGCTGCAATTGTTCAGTCGCAGGCTGGCAACAGCACTCGGAATGTGGTGCCCTCTCCCGGACTGGATTGCACCTCGATTGTTCCGCTGTGCGCATTGATAAAGCAGAGAGCGATGGTCAGCCCCAGTCCCAGATGCGGCGTGTCATGTCTGGTGGTGAAGAACGGGTCAAAGATACTTGTGAGGACGGTTTCTTCCATGGCCGGCCCGGAGTTGTAAATTTCGCAGCAGATCATGTTTCCTGAACGTTTTGTGCTGATACGGATAAGGCCGCCTTTATCAACCGCTTCGATGGCATTTTGCAATAGATTTGAAAATGCGCCGTTCAGCATGACAACAGTTGCCATTACAGGTAGCGGATCTGACGACAGCTCTCTCTTCAGTTCAACATCTTCCGGTAGTCCTGGCTGAAGATCATCAAGCAGTTCAGCCAGTAGAGTGTTAATGTCTCTGCTTAGAACTTCCCGCTGTTCAGAAAGTCCATGTTCCAGTTTTCGAAAGCCCTTGACTATTTCGGAAATACGCTCAAAACCGTGCTGCGTTTCTTCCAGAAGCGGCATGATGTCACAACGGATGGTGTCCAGTTTTTTAATGTTGATGCCGGGAGTGTTGGTGCTCGGGGTGGAATTGCTGTCTGACAGGCAGATGTCCAGGCTGTTTAACAGAAACTCGGTATATTTTTTAAGTGAAAACAGGTTGCTCTGGATGAAGCCCAGCGGGTTATTGATTTCATGGGCAACACCGGCGGCCAGCCGACTGATGGCCTTGAGCTTTTTCTCTTCCACCAGCTGGGCCTGGGCTTCGCGCATGCGGGCAAGTGATTCGTCTGCTTGTTTGAGGGCCTTGTCCAGTTTGCGCTTAAGTGACACGGAACGCTCTGCTGCAGCTACACGCGCCAATAGTTCCCGATCTTTGAAAGGTTTGACGATGTAGTCGTCGGCGCCCCTTGCAAATGCTTCGCAGATTCGATCGGAATCAGCATGGGTGGTGAACATGATGACAGAAAAGAGGTGTGTGCGTTTGGTAAGCACATCCAGCACATTCAGTCCGTTCATAACGGGCATTTCCATGTCGAGCAGCACGATGTCCGGTTCTCTGGCCAGAATCAGCGCCAGGCCCTTTGCCCCATCCGGTGCGCCTTCAACGCTGTAGCCGGCTTCGGCCAGCATATTCATGACCAGCTCTCTGACCGCGCCGGTGTCGTCCACAACTATGACTCTGGCAGGGGGTGATTCAGCGCAAGTCGGATCGTCGTTTGACATGGATTACCTCTTTTTCAGGATGGTTTTGTGTTCAGCGAATTGTACCAGCATGCGTTCAGGATGCAAGGTGAGCAGGCAACTAGCGCTGCAGTTCTTCGAATTTCCCGATCACCATGAAGGTGCCCCTGGACTTGGCGATTAACTTGGAGTTGTGGGCCAGAATCTCGCACTCCACAACCATGGTTTTGCGGCCGCAATGTATCACGGTGCCGGTACCCCTGATGATGTCGTTCTGTGCTGCGTTGCTGATGTAGTTGATGTTCAGGTCGATCGTTACCACGCGGTTGCCGGTGGTGGCGCAGGCGATGCCCATCACCGTGTCTGCCAGCGAGGCCACGGCCCCGCCATGTATGCATTTGTAGAGGTTGGTGTGCTTGTCGGGTGCGACCGGCATGGTCACGGATGCCATGCCTTCCCGGATGTCATCGATCCGCATGTCGAGCAGGTTGACATAGGCGTTTTGGCTGTAGCTGTCCGTAAGGTACTGCTTCATGTGCTCAAGAAATTCCATGTGGTCCTGTTCTCCCCGAGGGATGTCCTTAGACTTCATTAGCGAATATCGCCCATATTGATTGCCTGGTCAACTGGCTTTGCAAAAAATGTGTTCTGCTGGGGCCGGGGTTGGGATATATTGCCCCTGCGATTGTCGGTGATAAGCATAAACAGGCTGTTGGAGGGGTGTATGCCGAAAAGCGCCGTATTGCTGTTGCAGATGGGGGGACCGGACAATCTGGACGGGATTGAGCCGTTCCTGTACAACCTGTTCTGCGACCGGGATATCATCCGCATCGGCCCTGCCTTTCTGCAGCCGCTGCTGGCCAGGATGATTGCCCGCCGCCGGACGGGAAAGGTTGCGCCGCATTACGAAATGATCGGCGGCCGGTCGCCTTTGCGTGAACTGACAGATTGCCAGGCTGCTGCCCTGGAGCAATCTCTGGGGCCGGATTATCGCTGTTTTGTGGCCATGCGTTATTCCAGTCCCGATACCCGGGAGGCACTGGCTGCCATCCAGCGTGCCGGCATCAGTCGCATCATCGCCCTGCCGCTCTACCCCCATTTTTCCAAAGCCACAACCGGTTCAAGCCTGAATGAGCTGCGGCGAGTCACGGCGCAGTCATCGGTCCGTTTCGAGCTTCAGCTGATTGAAGATTATCACGACCACCCGCAATATATCCGGGCCCTGGCCGAAAAGATTGAAAAGGGGCTGCAGACCTTCGGCGACAGGAACCAGGTGCAGTTGCTTTTCACCGCCCATGGATTGCCTCGGTCGTTCGTTGAGGCCGGTGACCCGTACCTGGAGCAGATCGAGGCAACTGCCCGGCTGGTTATGAGCCATTTTGAAGGCACTTGTCACCACCTGGCGTTCCAGTCCAGGGCAGGCCCGGTCAAGTGGCTGGAGCCTTCCACAGGGGATAAGATCAGGGAGCTGGGCGCCTCCGGGGTGAAGCAACTCCTGCTGGTGCCGGTATCCTTTGTGTCGGACCATATTGAAACCTTGTATGAAATTGACATCGAGTTGCGCCAGTTGGCGCTGGCTAACGGCATTACACACGTTGAACGCACGGAAGCGCTTAACGACGCCCCCGCTTTCATCGACTGCCTGAAGGAATTGGTGCTGCAAGCCGACACAGGTCGCACAGCCTAAGCTGTGCAGATGTCGCGCCGGCCAGACACCATAAATGGGATTTAAATGTTGAACTTGTAATGGGTTTGGAATATAACTTTAAAAATAAATCGTTTGACTTTTAATGAGATTGCCGGTTGTTCTGTTTGCTGGTTGTTCTGTTTCAGTCGTGACCAATTCCCCACAAGGACTGCAATATTGTGAATCGTATATTTAATGGTGTGGCTTGGTGTTTGTGCAGTGCCGCTTTGGCAGCGGTGTGTTTTACCGGTTACGCGGCGGCGAACGAAACCGGCAAAGCAGCACCGTGGTCCGCTGAACGGCCTTCCGGTGTGCTTTCTAATGCCGCCGCCGCTGCCGCTGCTGCGGCCAATGCGGCAGCAGCAGCGGCCAATGCGGCCAATGCGGCGGCCAATGCCGCCAATAGAGCCCTCGAGGCACTGAATTCCGTGATGCCGGCGTCCCAGCGCGAGGCTGCCGGCATCAGGCCGCTGCCGCCCGCGAGCCGGGCTGCTGCGCCGCTGCCTGATTATGTGCCGGAGCAGAAGCTGCCGGAGCAGGGTTTGGCGGCTGGCGTTGACATGCGGGAAATGCCATATATTCCGACTGCTTCCAGTGGCAAGTTTGCCATGCCTGCTGAGCAAACCCTGATCGGTTTGGCCGGCAAATACGAGATACCGGTTTATGTCGATACCGCTCGGGAATTTTCAAACAACATAGCCGGTAGTACGCTGCTGGATAAAGAGCCGGTCTATGCATCCAACGAAACAAACCTGACCGAATCGGTTCGTTCCGGACGCAGCTTCAGCCGGGAAAGCCTGGCGGCGGATGCGCGCAGCAAGCAGGCTTCCGCCCAGACCAGTCAGGCCCTGGCGCTGCTTCTGCCTTCTGTGTATGTAAAGGCCAACAGGGGCATTGAGAGATCAGCCCCTTCGGTGGCTCTTGATCCGTCCACCGGACGACCCATTTCAGCGGAAACACATACAAGAACCGATCTGGTTTTTACTGTGCGTCAGCCTTTGTTTGATCTGCCCAGTTTTCTGGACTGGAGACGGCGCAAGGTGATTGAACAGGCCCGCAGTTCCAGTTATCGCACCAGTGATGGCGATGCCTACCTCAACACGGTCAGTTCTTACCTGTCCCTGGTATCCACGCGTCTGCAAGCCGATATGACGAGGGATTTTGAATCGCAATTGAAGGAACTGCTGGTGTATGTGGAAAAACGAGCCAGGGCCGGAGCCTCTAGCGTGTCGGACATGGCCAGGGTGCGGGCGCGAAGCCAGTCTGCCATCTCATCCCGACTGGAGTATGAGTCGGGCCATACGGCTGCTGGCATTGAGTTTGTAAGGCTTACCAACGTTGTGCCAAAGATGGTCAGGCTGCCGGAGCTTGCCGATCTGGGGGGGAGCGACGTGCCGGAAACGCTGGATAAGGCGGTTACCCTGGCGATGGTTAATAATCCGGAGATATCCTCCCTGCATTCCGAGATGCGCGCTGCCGGGATTGACAAGGATGCGGCCAAGAGCCGTTTTCTTCCCAAGCTTGACCTGGAATATACGGACAATTACTCGTGGCACGCCGGCGGTGACCCCAATGCGGCTGGCCAGCGTGACAGGCGTCTGATGCTGGTGCTGAACTGGAGCATTTTCAGTGGTGGCGGCGATTACTATTATCACCGGGAGCGTGCTTCTCGCCAGACCGAGCTTCGTTACCGCATGGATGACCAGCGTCGGCGAATTGTGCAGGGGCTTTCATCCAATTACGCATTGCTTGCAACCACCCGGAACCGTATTTCTGCCGGTTATCGCGAGCTTGGTTCCATATCTGTGGCGGCCGAGGCCATGTCGAAGAGGATGCTGTCCGGCAACCAGTCCCTGCTGGATCTGCTGGATGTGTATGACCGCCACTATCAGGCTCGCATGCGTCTGGTCAGCCTGCATGTGCTGGAAATGAACACCATTGCCCAGATCAGCCGGCTTGTGAATGGTGCGCCGCAGCCTGCCGCATCTACAAAAACCTTGAACATCATTGCCCCGGTCGAAAAACCGGTCGAAAAGACCGGGCCGGCTTCTGAGCCCGGGCCCGGCAGTGAAAAATCATCTTGATGGGGAGTTGTCATGGCTGTTGGTGGTGATGAACATAGCGGAGATGGTTCCGAAAGCTTCTGGCCTGGTTATGTGGATGCCGTAACAAACCTGGTGCTTAATCTGCTGTTCCTGCTTACGATCATGACCGTTGCCGTATTCATGTTTGCTCTGGAGCTTGGCAGGGCCAGTGTGGGCGGAAGCGGCAAGAAGGCCGCTCAGGTCAGCGGCGCTGAGTCATCGGCCACGATTAAATCCCTGGACAGCGGTATCGAGGAGCGCGAGTCCTCGGTTCGGAAGCTTAAGAAGCAGGTGGACGCATTGAGCCGGCAGACGCCGACCGATGTCGGTGACCTGCAGAAGAAGGTTGAGGCGATCAATGCGGCGCTGAACAGCGAGGTGCAGATCCTCTCCGAAATGCGGGCGCGTCAGGCCGCCATCGCCGCCAGCGCAACCAAGTTTGTGCCAGCCACTGTTGCAGTAGCCAAGCCTGTACGGGGACTTGAAAAGACTGTCGTTGACGATGCCGAGGTTGTAGTCCGCTTCGTTGATGAAGCGGTTACGCTGAACCAGCAGGAAAAGTCCCAACTCAGATCGGCCCTGCAGTCTGTGGTTAAAAAGGGCAGGGCGCGTATTGATGTGGAAGTGCCCAAGGGCTTTTCCGAGGCCAAACGGCTGGGCTTCTATCGCGCCATGGAGGTCAGGAACATGCTGCTGGAGTTGAAGCTGCCCCAGGACCGTATCGAAGTGGCGGTACGGGAAGGCCGGCGTAGCGCCAACGCCGCGATTGTGCGCGTGTCGGGAAGGTGATGGAGCGTTTTCTCAGCCGATACAGAACGCTGCGCCACGCCCTGGCCCAACTGTCACCCAGTCAGGCCTTTGTGCTGCTGGTGGCCGGTTCGGTTTTTCTGCTGCTCTTATGGTCGGCCCTGGCCCGTGTTGATATTATTGTCAGGACTGACGGCCGGATCATACCGGCTGGCAAGTCCCAGATCGTCCAGCATCTTGAAGGGGGCATCATTCGCAAGATTCTGGTTCAGGAGGGACAGGTGGTCAGTGCCGGACAGCCGATGATCGAACTGTCCGACATCCAGGCCCGTTCCTCCCTGGGGCAGGATCAGTCCCGCATGGCGGCGCTTAAAGGACGCGAGGCGCGTTTGCTGGCCGAGGTCAATGGCGCTGCGTCCATTGCCTTTCCTGCGGATCTCAAGGATGCCAGTGTAATCAATGTGGAAACCGTGGCCTGGAAGGCCAGGCGTGCCCAGCTGGCGGAAGAGACCCGGATGCTGCGGGCGCAGGCGCTGCAGAAGAGCAACGAATTTTCCGAGCTGGTTTCCAAACGCCAGAATCTGAACAAGGAGCTGGAGGTGGCCCAGAAGCATTACCGCCTGATTGATGGGCTGAGAAGGAACAATGCGGCCTCGGAGTTGGAAGTGCTGGACAGCCAGTCACGCATACAGCGGCTGAATTCACAGATTGCGGAAGCGGCCACGGCAATTCCCCGCATCCAGGCCGCCAGGGCCGAAGCGGATTCCAGGGCCAACGAGGTGGTAGCCCGATTCCGGGCCGAGGCGTCTTCGGCATTGACCCAGGTGCGTGAGGATATGCAAAAGGCCGGTCACGGCATCGACGCCACCAGCGACCGGCTGGATCGCAATATTGTCAGGGCGCCGGTTTCGGGCTTCATCAATAAACTGAATGTCGCCACCCTGGGGGGTGTTGTCAGGCCCAGCGAAGCCCTGCTGGAGATTACCCCCAACGACCAGCGGATTGTGATTGAAACGCGGGCCAATCCCAATGACCGTTCAAACTTGAGAAGGGGCTTGACAGCACATGTGCGTATCGGCGCGTACAGTTATACCGCCTTCGGCGTGCTGACGGGCAAGGTCACTGATGTCAGCGCCGACAGCATCAGTGACGAAAAGGGTGGACGTTACTACCGCGTCAATATCGAGGTTTCGGCTGAAGAAGCTGCCAAGAGCCTCAAATCGGGCCATGGCGCATTGGTGCCCGGCATGGCGGCCAGCGTGGACATAGTCGTTGGCAAGCGCGCGATCCTTTCCTATCTGATTTCACCGCTGGCGCGTTTCAGGGACGGGGTTTTTCGTGCCGGTGCAAACTGATTGAACACAGGACTTATTAACGATAAGCGAGAGAAACCATGCTCAAACAACTGAAGGTCTACTACATCTTTATTCTAATGCCTTTCGTCCTGATGCTGGCCGGTGCTGCCGTCTATGCGGATGTCATCATGCTGACCCTGAGCCGCAATCCCCATCCCCAGATCAACTACACGATCTTTTTTATCATCGTGGTGGGTGGCGGGCTGGTCGTCAGAAGTCTGCGTCGGCTGATGCAGGAGGCCAAGGCCCTGTCCGAGTTTTCTTCTGCCATCCGTTCCGGCACGGACCTGGAAACACTGCAGAAGATGGCGATTGGCTTTGACGGTGATATCTCCTATGTGCTCCGGATGATTGCCGCTTCCGGCGGCCGCTCCATATCCCATCAGGAACAGACCGCCATTGAGCACGAGCTGACCAAGGCTACCAATCGTATGACCCGCCGCAATGCGCTGCCCCAGTACCTGACCGGGCTGCTGGTCGGCATGGGGCTTGTCGGCACATTTATCGGCCTGCTTTCAACCCTGAACGATATCTCCAGTCTGATCAGCAGTTTTGCCGATATTGACATGAGCGCGGCAAACCCGCTGACCGTGTTTCGAAATATGATCGAAAAAATGAAGGCGCCGATGACCTCCATGGGCATCGCCTTTTCTGCCTCGCTGTTCGGCCTTTTAGGTTCGATTGTGCTTGGCCTGATGATGGTGGGCATCCGCCGTTTGCAGGGGGATATCATCTCGTTGCTCGGTTCCGAAGTGGCCCAGCACATCGAATTTGCCTTGGCCCACGAAGGCTTTACCTACAGCAAGGGCGCTCTCAAGCTGGGGCTTAATCAACTGGGCAGGGATACGATTACCTCCCGTGATGTTATGGCCAGGCCGGTTCAGCCTATCTCAGGACCGTTGCAGGGGGTGCCAGTGGCTGGTGCCGTTGTGGCGGACGGTGTTGCAGCAGATGCGCAGCCGCTGGATGACATGGCCGGCATGCAGGATGCTGGTTCGGGTGAATATGTGCAGCCCATGGCTGGCGGAACTGCTGCCACTGGTCTCTTTATGGGGGATGAGGCGCGTATTCTGATGCGCATCGAAGAGCGGCTGGCGGAAACCTCCCGGTTGCAGTCACGGGCGCTGAATACGGAAATGGACGACTTCAGGAAGCAGCGGGCGGATATGCTGCGTACGCTCACCGAGCATACGGAAGCCAGCAACAACTTCCGCAGCGAGCTGCAGCGGGTGGGCCGTCAGCTGGGCAGCATCCTGTCGGTAATGGAAAAGGGCAACGTTGACGTGGTGGCCGAGATGTCGGAACTGACGGTTCGTCTTGCCGGAGATTTTACCGAATCACACAGGATCATGCTGGCTCAGGTCGAGGAACAGCGCCGGCTTAACGAAAGACTGGAACAGGTGCTGTCCGGCAAGTAGGTCAGCCCGGTGTAATGGCAGGTTGTTGAAGGTGTGTCGCCAAAGGAGGCCGTCATGGCTCAGGAAAACACAATCAAAAACGCGGAATTGCTTAAAAAGGCGATTGGCGAGGGGCGGGTTGAAACAGCCGCTATTGCGGCCGATGGAAGCATCAGTGTGCGTCACGGCCAGGCGGCGCTCAAGTCGGTTGATGTGGCTGATGTGGATCTGGTGCTTGGGTTTTCCGACGGCAGTTATGTGGTCATCCCCTATGGCGCCTTGGAGGCGACCGGCGGCAGCAGACATCAGGTGGTTTTCAGTGACGGCAGTGCCGACCTGGGCCATGTTTTCAAGATGGTCGGAATCAGTAATCCAGCCAGATCTGGCAGCCTGAGGGTCGTCAGCGGTGTGGTTGACGCCGCCGAGATTCAGGATGAAGGCAGGCGCTCGGACTATGAAGAACCGGCCGCGCAGGATTTGCCTGCTCCGCCTGCCCCGATGATAAAGATCAGCGCCGGCCCTGCGCCGGCCGGGAAGGGCCCTGGTCTGGGGGGCAGCGGTTACGGCGAGGGAGAAGGTGAGGTGCCGGCCACGGTTACACCGCTTACCACGCCTCAAGCCCCGGTCTACCGCGTTGGCACCAAGCAGCAGGCCAGTGTGCAGGACATACTCAACGGTCTGGGGCTGGGTGAACAGCCCAATGTGGCCCAGCAGATGTACACCTCCAGCCAGTTCAAACTGACCCCCTCCGGACGGGCCGACCAGCCGCTTGGATCGTATGAATCCAATCTCACATCGGCTCAGCTGGCCCAGCGCTACAGCCCTGCCGGCCAATCCACACGCGAGGTGATTAATGGTTCTGCCGGTGATGACAGTATCGCCCATAATGCGGCTTTCAGTTCCGGCACTGGCCAGTGGGCCAAGACCATTCACATGGATTTCAACAACTTTTCGGAAGTTACCTCAATCCAGATCGTGGTCAATGCGGCCAAACTGGCCATGATTCCAGGTTTTGATATTGTCGGGACCGGGGTTACAAGAACCGCTCCCAACTCCAATACCTGGGTTATTACCCCTGCGGCGGATATCTTCAGCTATGGTCAGGATATCTCCATTGTCTATGATGTCAGCGACAGTGCCTCCGCAGCGGTGGATTTCGGCGCGGATATCGTTGTCGGCGGCAAGACCGGCCCGCTCAGCTTCGAGGTGACCAACAACCTTACCCTGACCTGGCGCGAGGCGACCAGCGAGGCGGATTTTACCGTGACCGACACCTCCGGCAACCAGATGATGGTACTGCCGCGGGCCGGCTTGGGGGTGGATGTGTATGCTGGCGACGGCAATGATACCGTTTATGCCGGTGCTGGCAACGATATGATCAAGGGCCAGGCCGGCAATGACAGCCTGTTCGGCGGTAGCGGCAGCGATACGCTCAATGGCGGCGCCGGTGCGGATGCGCTGGATGGCGGCCAGGGTATCGATACGGCAACCTATGCCGATGCCGGCAGCGGCGTTACAGCTATCCTGGACACAACCGGCACCGGCCTGATCAACACCGGTGAGGCGGCCGGGGATACCTACATCAATATTGAGAACCTGACCGGTTCGGAGCATGACGACATACTGATCGGTGATGCCCAGGCCAACGTGCTGACCGGCGGCAGCGGCAGCGACAAGCTGGTCGGCCGCGGCAATGGTGATACGCTGGATGGCGGCGATGGTACCGACACGGCCAGTTACGAATTTGCCAACAGTGCAGTCACAGTCAGCCTCACTTCCGGCAGCGGCACTCAGGGTGAAGCGGATGGTGATCGCCTGATATCGATTGAAAACCTGATCGGCTCATCATACGACGACACATTCACCGGTGCAGCCGGCATTCAGGCCAATGCCTTTGACGGTCGAGGCGGCAGCGACACAGTTAGCTACGCACCATCCGCCGATGGTGTTACGGCCGTGCTAGATCCAGTACTGTTGCTAAGTCCGGTTGCCCAGACCAATGATGCCGCCGGGGATACCTTCACCAACATCGAGAACCTGACCGGTAGCGCCTATGCCGACCACCTGATCGGCGACAACAACAACAATATTCTGAATGGTGGCGCCGGCGACGATCTCTTAGAAGGTCTTGGCGGTGCAGACCGTTTCATTGGCGGCAACGGCAACGACACGGTCAGTTACTCTAATTCGACCCTCGGCGTGGTCTCAAGTCTAACCAGCGTGTTCACTGCCGGTCCTGCCGTTACCCAGATTAATGACGCCCTCGGTGACAGCTATGACAGCATCGAAAATCTGACCGGTTCTGCCGAGAACGATACCCTGATTGGCGACACTGGCGCCAACCGTCTCGAAGGCGGCACTGGTGATGATGTGCTGGAAGGCATGTCCGGCGCCGATACGTTGCTGGGGGGGGCGGGCAGCGATACAGCCAGTTATGCCCACGCCACTGGCTATGTCAAGGCATCGCTGACCGCCGGGTTGGCAGGATTCAGCAACGAAGGGGATGCGGCCGGGGACAGTTACGACAGTGTTGAAAACCTGGTTGGCAGCAGTTTTGACGACACCCTGATCGGCAACAGCGCAGATAATGTGATCACAGGTGGTGACGGCGATGATGTGCTGGAGGGGATGGCCGGGGCAGACCAGTTGATCGGCGGCAATGGCAGCAATACGGCCAGTTATGCCTACAGCCCTGATCAGGGGGGCGGTCTCGGCGTGACGGTTTCCCTGCTTGATCCGGCGGTGAATACAGGTGACGCGGCCGGAGATACGTTTATCAACATCCAAAACCTATCTGGCTCGGCATACAACGACACATTGACCGGAGACGGTAACGCCAATAGTATTCACGGCAATGCCGGTAACGACACCATTATCGGCGGAGCAGGCACAGACACACTTTACGGTGACAGCGGAAACGATACGCTCTACGATGATCTGAGCGGGGCAGCCCAGCTGTATGGCGGCAGCGGTGACGACACGATAATTTTCAGCGCCTTTGATGCCGATAACGATATCATCGATGGCGGTGCAGGAAACGACACGCTAGTTTCAAATTATAGTGGTAGCAGCCAGAGCACGGTAAACCTGTATTCCGGCTCCATCAGCTTCCCTAACAATTATACTGCCACTCTGGTCAGCATCGAAAACTATACTGCTTCCGGCAGTAACACCGCTTATGTTTATGCCGGAAATAACGACAATGTTATTACCGGCGGCAGCACCCTGAACGACTATGTGGACTACCGCTATGCCGTGGCCGGAGTAAACGCCAACCTGTCTAGCGGCGTGGTTACCGGCGGCAGTGGCAACGACACCCTCAGTGGTATCGAACATATCTATGGCAGTCAGTGGAGTGATGCCCTGACCGGCAATGGGGCCAACAATACCATCCGCAGCTTATACGGCGCCGATTACATCGATGGCGGCGATGGCACCGATACCTGGTGTATGGACTGGGGCGGGGCATCAACCACCGCTTCAATTCTGACGGCGACCCAGAACGCCGCCATGGGCATCGTCATGACCGGCGAAGCGGCCGGCAAGACCGTGGTTAATGTGGAAAACATTACTGCCATCTATGGGGACTGGATCTACGGCAATGAAGCTGCCAACAATCTCTATGGCCGTGGCATGATTGAGGGTTTTGTCGGCGCAGATGTTATCCGTGGCAACGGCAGCAATGCCACCGCCAGCTATGCCAATGCCGGCAACAGCTATCTTGCCGGTCAGGGCGTGACGACAGGTAGCGGAGTTGGTGTGACCGCCAACCTGACCACCACAGCCTTTACCCACGGTGGGCAGGTCGTTAACAGCGGTGATGCCGCCGGAGATACCTATAATAATATCAGAAATCTGTACGGTTCAGCCTACAACGATCACCTGATCGGCAACAGCGCTGCCAATACCCTGACCGGCGGGACCGGCGATGATGTGCTGGAAGGTCTGGGTGGCGCCGACATACTGCGGGGCGGGGCAGGTACAGACACGGTTTCCTATGCCCATGCCAATGCCGCTGTGCTGGTGGATATCGATAACAACAGTTCCAGGGCTGGCTCCATGACAGGCGACGCTGAGGGAGACACCTTTTATGAAATTGAAAATATTATCGGCTCCGCCTTTAACGATTCTCTCTATGGAGACAACTACGACAATATCCTGATTGGGGGTGCGGGTAACGATTTATTAGACGGCGGTGCCGGATTTGATACTGCCAGCTATGCCGGTGCCACTGGTCCGGTTTCAATCAACCTTGCCACAGGCACGGTCACCGGCGCAGCCGGCAATGACACCCTGGTCAGTATCGAGCGGGTGATCGGCACCAGCTATGCCGATACGGTTACCGGCAGCGCGGGCGATGACATCCTGGATGCGGGTGATGGCGCAGACAGCATTGATGGCGGAGCAGGTTCGGATACCGTCTCATATGCTTCCGCATCCGGAGGCCGGACGGTCAACCTGCTGACCGGCGTCAACAGCGATGGCGATACACTAACCAGTATTGAAAACATTACCGGTTCACGCTATGGCGATGTCCTGACTGGCGATACCGGTAACAATATCATTGAAGGCGGGTTGGGTAACGACACCCTGGACGGCGGTCTGGGCAATGACACCGCCAGCTACGCCTCGGCAACCAGCGGGGTGACGGTCAGCCTAAAACTGGCCACAGCACAGAATACCAGCGGCGCGGGCACGGACACCCTGGCCGGATTCGAAAACCTGATTGGTTCGGCCTACAATGACACCCTTACCGGAGATGCCGGGGCCAATATTCTGACCGGCGGTGATGGTAATGATCTGCTGATTGCCGGCGCTGGCGGGGCTGACAGCCTGATCGGCGGCAGCGGCACCGATACAGCCAGCTTCAGCGATGCTACAGCTGGTGTTGCCATTACTATTAACGGCAGCGGTACCAATGCCGATGGAGCCACGGTAACCCTGACCGGTATAGAAAATTTGATTGGTTCCGCGTACAATGACACCCTTACGGGAGACTCTCTTAACAACCTGATCATCGGCGGCACTGGAGACGACATTATCAATGGCATGGGGGGCAACGACACGGTTTCCTACGCCGACACCACATCATTTGTTACCGTCAATTTAGCCAATACCGGTGTCAACGTCAGCGGTGGAGCCGGCAATGACTCGCTCAGCAACGTGGAAAACATCATCGGTTCCGCATATCACGATACCATCACCGGCGACGGAGCTGACAACGTGATCGAAGGGGGGCTGGGCAACGACATCCTCAATGGCGGCGCCGGAAGCGACACAGCTAGTTACACTTCAGCCGGCAGCGGCGTGACGGTCAGTCTGGCAGTGAGCAGTCCACAAAATACGGGTGGAGCCGGAACCGATACCCTTTCCAACTTTGAAAATCTGCTGGGCAGTGCTTACAATGACACTCTTATCGGTGATGGCAATGGCAACATTCTCTCCGGCGGCGCCGGTGACGACCTGCTGATTGGTGGAGCCGGGGCTGACACCCTGAACGGTGGTAACGGGAATGATACCGCTAGCTACCAGGGCTCCAATGCGGCCGTATCGGTCAACCTGACCACCGGCGCAACATCCGGCGGAGATGCTGCGGGCGATGTGCTCTCCAGCATCGAGAACCTGACCGGATCGTCCCACAATGACAGGCTTTACGGTGATGCCGGGGACAACCTGATCAACGGCGGTGCCGGCAATGACCTGATTTATGGCTACGCCGGAAACGACATACTGGATAGCAGAACGGGGCGTGATACCGCCTACGGTGGTGACGGCAACGACACCTTCTATGTCGATGCCCAGGGGACTATTGCCAATGGCAATCTACCCACACTGGTAGATGGACAAAACAACACCAGCTGGGCTTATGGTGGTGGCGACACGGTCAAGCTGTTCAATCTGGGTGGCAGTTATTCCCTGACCACCCTGGCCAATGTGACCAACAATATGGAAAAACTTGACATTTGCGATGGTTCCAGCACCAACTTATCGCTCACCAGTCTGGATGTACGCAACTACTGCGACGCTGGCAACGGCTCCCAGCTATGGGTGTTGGCGGACTCGGGAGATGCCCTGGATTTGAGCGGTCTGTCGGCGGTTGGTGATACCTACCTGCAAAGTTCCGGTGCCAGCGGTTTTACCGACTATACCGTCTATAACGCGTCCGGCACCCAGGTGGCCCAGATCCACTGGCAGACTGCGTGAGCACCGGGGAGCGCTGATTGGATATGTCCCATACAACCGCAACTAGGCAGAGTGCCGACGACATACTGACGGACAGGCGGGCTGTCCTGGATGCTGTCAGGCTGTTGTGCCGCAATAATCCGCCTGCAGGGGCGCTGCTGCGGTTGCCGATCAGCCGTTTGACGTCGCAGACCGGAAATTGGGCCCGTCAGGCAAACCAGATGAGCCGGATCGGTTTTTCAGTGCGTTATGCTGCAGCACCGCTGCATGAGGTGCTGGAACTGCCCGGTGAGCTGATACTGATGCAGTCGGCAGGTGGCGGTTTTGTGCTGCTCCATCGCGATGAACAACGCTGGCACCGGATCGGAAAGGACGGCCTGCCCCTGGCCGAACCGGTTGATCCAGCCAGTGACACATATGTGGAGGCGGTCGTGCTGCGCATGCCGCTGTCCAAACTGAATCTGGAAGGCATCTCATCACTGGCGGCATTGTGGCCGGAACTGCGGGCTGCCTGGCTCGAGATCGGCCTGGCCGGGCTGCTGATCAACGCCGGTCAGTTGCTGCTGCCGCTGTTCGCCATGCTTGTGTACGACAAGGTGGCCAATAATGCCCTGTTTGAAACCCTGTGGGCGCTGGCGGCCGGCATGGCCATATATGTTGCCACTGATGCCGGCATGCGCCTGATCCGCAGCTGGACTACCGAACGGATCGCGAACAGGTTGACGCTGCGCAGCGATGAAACCCTCTGGCACAGATTGCTGGGCCAATTCGGCACACCTCCGGGCGGTTTTTCCAACTTCCTCTCCAATTACCGTGATCTGGCCCTTTCCCGTGATTTTGTTTCCTCCCTCTACCTGCTGGCGCTGGCAGACATCCCTTTTTTATTGCTCTATCTGCTGGTAATCGGTGTTATTGCCTGGCCGCTGATGCTGGTTGCCATGCTGCTGGCAGCGGCATACGCAATGGCTGGCCTCAGGATGCAGGCCAGGATCAATGATCTGGCCCGCGAGTCCGAGAAACGTAATACAAAGAAGATGACCTTCATGGGGGATGTGCTTGCCAGCCTGGATCTGCTGAGAACTGCTCCCGGGGGTAACACCTTCCTGCGGGCCTGGCGCGATCTGACCGACCGGTCAGCCGAAGCGGATGCGGGGCGCCGGCTTGCATCTACCCATCTGGGGACGCTTGCGGCCATTGGGCAGACCGTCACCACCGTGGTCATGCTGGTGGTTGGCGTTTATCTGATCAGCTACCGCGCCTTGAGCATCGGCGAATTGATCGCCTGCAACCTGCTGGCTGGCCGTGCCATGGCCCTGGTGGCATCTCTCTTCATGGTTACTGGCAAGTGGCAGGATTTCCAGCGCGCGGCTGTCAGGATGGAAAGCAGTCTGGAGCAACCACAGTTGCATGAGTATACGCCCCGGCCGGATGTCGCCGGCCATCTGCTGGTGACGGATCTTACAAAACTGTATGAGGGACGGCCCGCGGCACTGGAAAAGGTCAGCTTTCGTGTTGTGCCTGGCGAGCGGATTGCCCTGCTGGGCCGACCGGGTGCCGGCAAGACCACGCTGCTGCGCTGTCTGGCTGGTATTTGCGATTACGATAGTGGTCAGATCCTGGTCGATGGCCTCTCGCTGACGCATATTTCCCGGCGGGACCGCACCAACTGGCTGGCATACAAATCCCAGGATCCGGTTGTCTTTGCCGGCAGCCTGGAGGACAACCTGCTGATTGCGACCAGTGGTGATCGCACCCGCTTGGCGCAAGCGATCTGGGCGTCGGGGCTGGAGGATGAATTCAGTAGCGGACGCATGTCGCTGGGTATGCGGCTGGCGGAACGGGGTGGCAATCTTTCCGGCGGTCAGCGTCAGAAAGTGGCGCTGGCGCGTGCCTTTGCCCAGCAATGCCGGTTCCTGCTTTTGGATGAGCCGACAGCGGGACTTGATCCGGACAGCGAACGGATGCTGGCGGAACGCATCCCTGACCTGCTGGGTTCCAGAACCACATTGCTGATGACAACCCACAGCGTCATCATGCTGGGGCTTGTCCGGCGTGTGCTGGCTTTGGACAAGGGCCGGATCATTGCGGATGGTGAGCGGGAAAAACTGGTCAGAACGGCATGAACTGAAATGAAAAGGCCCGCAAATTTCGCGGGCCTCATTTCAACTTTAATCTTTGCACCCCCAACGGGGTCATTCCGGCCGGAAACTTTAGCCGGACATAAACTCAACTGACATATGGTTTTCGGTAAAAAATTCCTCTATTCCACCGTCCTCCTGTTCAATTGTCGTTATGTTTCAAGGCAGCGCTAACCTTGTTTAAAATATAGCCTGCCAGGCCGGATAAAACAGTCTTTTTTTAAAAAAAAATCCCGTGTATAATCAGTCGTTATGTTTGGGGGGCAAAAGCCCCCCATTTTTTGTATTGAGTTTTTAACGTCCCTTGAGTGGCCCAAACAGGTATTCCAGCCCGTTGACCTTGATCTCGTAGACGGTTTGCAGCATGGCACCCAGCTTGCCTTTGGGAAAACCCTGCTGGGACAGCCAGACGACGTATGGCTCGGGCAGATCGACCAGCAGCCGCCCGCTGTATTTGCCGAAAGGCATGCGCATGGCAGCCAGTTCCATCAACTGCTCGTGTCCGAACCCAGCCATCCCGGTTTCCGGTTGTATCTGTTCCATAATGGCTAGCGGATCTCAACCAATTCGATTTCAAAGGTCAGATCTTCGCCGGCCAGCGGGTGGTTGCCGTCAAAGGTTACACTATCTTCAGCCACTGCCACCACGGTCACATCAAATGAATCGTCATCATCGTTGGTGATGGTCAGTTCGTCACCGACCTCTGGCTTCATGTCTTCAGGCATTTCATCCCGTCCGACCGTGAAAACCTTTTCCTCGTCATATTCACCAAAGGCATCCATGGCAGGCACAACCACGCTCTTTTTCTCGCCAGGCTCCATGCCAATCAGTGCACGGTCAACCTGGGGGAAAAACTCTTCGGCACCAATGGTGAACTCCATAGGTCCGGTTTCTTCGCAACCGCATTCATCGTCGCTGCCGCAATCGTGACTTTCATAGGTGGAGTCGAAAACAGAGCCGTCCTCCAGTTTGCCGATATAGTGGATCTGTACCTTGTCGCCGTCTTTTACTTTTGCCATTTTCCAAGCCTTTCAAATAAGTTGTATGCGATGCGCATGTGGCCGACAGCATACGAAAAGCGGGCCGTGGAGTCTACAAAAAAACAGCATGACAGCCGGGCGCCTTTGATGGCCTGTTGCTCCAATTGAATGCCTTGCCGCTTCCGGGGGCTAATGGTATGCTTCGGCAGATCCTGGTTTATTATCCGGGATGCGGTGTGAGAATTATTAATGGGGAGGGATGATATGGAAGAACGGCTGACGGATCTGGAACTGCGGTTCATGCAGCAGGAAAAGACCCTGCAGGATTTGAGCGATGTGGTTTACAGGCAGGAACAGCAGATTGTGACACTGGAGAGGGCGGTGCTTCTGCTGACCCAGCAGTTGCGCAGCATGGCTGCTTCCACTGCTGCAGAAGCCGATCCTGAAGAACGGCCACCCCATTATTGATGGTGGCTATTCTTGCAGTACTTTTTTCAGCACCTTCTCCATCTCCTGGATCTGGTAAGGTTTCTGAATAAAGCCGGCCAAACCCTTGCTGGCGAATCTGCCGGAGATTTCCTGTTCGGTGTATCCGCTGGATACAATCACATGTGCGTTCGGGTCAATCTTGCGTAACTCTCGGAAGGTCTGCTCCCCGTCCATGTGCGGCATGGTCAGGTCCAGTATCACACAGGTAATCTGGCCTTTGTACTGATTGTAAAGTTCCAGGGCTGAAAAACCATCAGCGGCAGTAAGGGCCTGGAATCCGAACAGTTCAAGCATGGCCTGCCCCATGTGACGGATGCTTTCCTCGTCATCAACCAATAGTACAATGCCCTCTGCTTTCAACAGCCCTTTGTTTTCAGCATCTCTTTTATTCTCGACGCATGTCTCTGTGGCCTCTGTGGCGGGCGGCAGCAATATGGTAAAGGTGGCGCCTTGTCCCTTTTGGCTTTCAACCATGATGGCACCCCTGTGCCCCCTGACGATGCCGATTACCGCTGACATGCCCAGTCCTCTGCCGGTGAACTTGGTGGTGAAGAACGGTTCGAAAATCTTTGATACGGTATCCTGGTCCATGCCGCAACCGGTGTCGGCAATCTTCATGTAGACGTAATCGCCTTCCGGCAGGTTGTCCATGACCCATGCTCTGGCCAGCATTGATTCATCGCAGTACATGGTGCCGGTTGAGATGGTGATGTCGCCGGTGCTGTCTTCCAACGCCTCGGACGCGTTGATGATCAGGTTCATGATTACCTGGCTGATCTGGGCCGTATCCACCATGACCGGTGGCAGGTTATGCTGCAGTTCCAGGTGCAGACTGGCTTTCTTTGATACGGAAACATCCAGCAGAATGGCAATTTCGCAGATGATCAGGTTGATGTCCTGCGGCTTGATCAGAAAATGACCCTTGCCGGAATAGGCCAGCATCTGGTGAGACAGTTCTGATGCACGCCTGGCGGCAGACTCGATCTCCCTCAGGTTTGCTGCTACAGGTGAACCGGGCGGCAGCTGCAGGCTGGCCAGTTCGGCGTTGCCCATGATCGCCATCAGGATGTTGTTGAAATCGTGGGCGATGCCGCCGGCCAGCACCCCCAGGCTTTCCAGCTTCTGCACATGCAGCATCTGCTCCTCAATGCGGCGGTTTTCCTCTTCCAGCCGTTTCTCTTCGGTGACGTCGCGGCCGAGAACCAGCAGATGTGCCTTGCCGTCTGCTACAAATCGGGAGAGGTAGTAACGGGCGGTTACCCTTCTGCCGAAGGTGGTGTGCAGGTCAGTTTCGATCGGTCTGGGTATGCCGTCGGCCAGCACCTGCTCTGCAATTCCTGTCAGGCCGGCTTCGTGCCAGGATGGCAATTCCCTGAAGTTCTGGCCGATCAGTTGTTCTATGGTGCTGCCGGCGATATCGGCGGCAGCCTGGTTGGCCTGGATGCAACGTCCGTTTTCTCCGTCGAAAACCCTGATACCCATGGGCGAGCTTTTCAGCAGCGTTTCCACAAAACCGAGCGCCTTGTGGATTTCTTCATTGTGCTTTTTACGTTCGGTGATGTCGGAAAATATGGTGGCGAACCCGTTCTGCTCCCAGGGGACGACGGTCACATCCAGATGCATGTTCAGTGGCTGGTAGAACAGTTCGTATTTGAGCGATTGGCCGGAGGCAACCACCTTGGAAAAACGCTCCAGGAACGGTGGGGGAGATTCCTTGTAGGCGATGCTGGCCAGCTGACCGACTACCCTCCCACGGCTGATGCCCAGGATCTGCTCATAGGCCGGGTTGACGTCGATGATCAGGTAGTCGGACGGATCGCCGGAATCATTGTAAACAAGGCGGTGCAGGGCTACTCCCTCGGTCATCTTTTCGAACAGTAGGCGAAAGCGCTGCTCACTCTCCCGCAACAGGCCGATGCTGCGTTGCTGCTCCACGATCTTCCAGACCGCATCCATCATCAAGGTCAGTTGGCGCACATCGGTTTCGTCGTAGTCCTCGGCCTTATTGGCTACACCTACTACAGCCACGATCCGGCCGCTGTTGAAAATCGGCAGGGTCAGAAACCTGAAGAGCGGCGCATGTCCTGGCGGATAGCCCTTTTTCAGCAGGTGTTCGGCCTGGAAATCGTTGACGATGATCGGCCTGCGCTGGCGCACCGTTTCACCCCACAACCCGGTCTTGTCGAGTTCATAGCAGCTTTGCGGGTTGGCAATGCTGCACTCGCGCATCACCTCCCGTGACCAGCTGTTCAGCTCGAACAGCCGGGTTTGCTCGTCATAGTAATAGATGTAGCCAATCCGGCTGCCGGTCATCCTGATCGATTCTTCCAGGGTGTAGTCCAGTAGCTCCTGCCGGGATGAAAACTCACGCTGGGCGATGTTGAGCAGGCTCTCCAGCCTGATTTCATTCAGGTTCTGTACGGCAGATGTGGAGTTGTGGTCGCTCATCAGTTCTCTTTCAGTGCTGAAATTGTGTCGCAATTACCAGCTAATCTTTGTAGAATCTATCACACTATTGAACCAGTTTCTGTATTATCTGATATTTTTTTGGGGGAGTATTAATGCGATATTCACCGCTTTTGACAGACCTGTACGAATTGACCATGATGGCCGGTTATCTGGAAGAGGGAATGGCTTCGGAGACAGCTGTCTTTGACCTCTACTTTCGCACCAATCCCTTTGAAGGGGGATATGCTGTTTTTGCTGGTCTGGAGCCGGCATTGTCGTGCCTGGAAGCATTGCGTTTCAATGCAGAAGAAATCGATTATCTTCGTGGCCTTAATATGTTCAAGCCGCGTTTTATTGAGTACCTGAAGGAATTCAGGTTTCGCGGGCGGATTACAGCACCGCCGGAAGGCACAGTCGTTTTTGCCAGCGAGCCGCTGCTGACTGTGGAGGGTACGCTGGCCGAGACCCAGTTGGTGGAGACGGTACTTTTGAACATCATCAATTTTCAGACACTGGCAGCCACCAAGGCTGCCCGCGTTTGCCATGCCGCGGCCGGTGGCGAGGTGATCGAGTTTGGTCTGCGTCGCGCCCAGGGGCCGGACGGCGGTCTGTCCGCTTCACGGGCGGCCTGTATCGGCGGCTGCAGCAGTACCAGCAACGTGCAGGCTGGTATGGATTATAATTTGCCGATCAAGGGTACCCATGCCCATAGCTGGGTGCAGTCCTTCCCCGATGAGTTGAGCGCTTTTATGGCTTATGCCGATGTGTTTCCGGACAGCACTGTGTTGCTGGTTGATACCTACAATGTGCTGAAAAGCGGCGTGCCCAATGCCATCACTGTTGCACGGCGACTGCGCGCACAGGGGCATGAACTGCGCGGTATTCGGCTCGATTCTGGCGATCTGGCATATCTCTCCCGAGAGGCGCGCCGCATGCTGGATGGGGCCGGCTTCCCGGATGTCAGGATCGTCGCCTCCAATGAGCTGGATGAGTATGTGATTGATTCCATCCGTGATGAAGGGGGCAGGGTGGATATCTACGGTGTCGGCACCAAACTTGCCACCTGTGCCGGACCTGGCGGTGTGGCCCTGGGCGGTGTCTACAAGCTGGCCCAGGTGGGTGAGACCCCCAAGCTGAAGGTTACCAATGATATTGCCAAGGCCACCTTGCCGGGACGCAAGCAGGTGCTGCGGGCCACTGGCCACGACGGCGGTTTTCTGCAGGATATTATCTGTCTTGCAGGGGAAATCCCCAGGGCCGGTGATGTGGTCTACCACCCGGTCAATCCGCTGCAGCATACTGAGATCCCGTCCGGGGCTGTTCTACAGGACTTGCGTCGGATGGTCATGGAGAACGGTTGCCGCATTTTGGAACCGGAAGACCTGACGACCATGTCACGGCGCTGCCGCAGCCAGCTTGCACTCTTGCCGCAGGGCTGTCTGCGGTTCATCAATCCCCATCGTTACAAGGTCTCGATTTCCGAGCCGCTCAACGACCTGCGCTGCAGCATGATCCGGGCGACCGGAGAAAGGGCGAAAGCCGATGATTGAATCAAGGGCGCTGCTGATTGTGGATGTGCAGAACGATTTCTGTCCCGGTGGTGCGTTACATGTGCCGGATGGTGACCGGGTGGTTGGCCCGATTAATCGGCTTGCCGACCTGTATGTCCAAGCAGGTTTGCCCGTATTGGCCAGCCGGGACTGGCATCCGCCGGTGACAAAACATTTCCGCGATTACGGTGGTGCCTGGCCGGTGCACTGCGTACAGCATACCAGTGGCGCAGACTTCCATCCCCTTTTGCTGTTGCCTGACGATGCTGTGTTGCTCTACAAAGGCGGTGATCCGGAAAGGGACGCCTATTCGGCCTTTGACGCCCTGACTGCGGAAGGGGAGAGCCTGGCAAGCCTGCTGGCACGGATGGGTATCGGGGAGTTGTGCATCTGTGGCCTGGCAACCGACTACTGTGTCAAGTCCACGGTGTTGGACGCCCTGGGCAGGGGGCTGGGGGTCTCTGTGGCGGCTGATGCCGTGGCTGGTGTGGATTTGGTGGCAGGTGATTCTGAAAGCGCCCTGGAAGAGATGGCCCGGGCTGGAGCCCGGTTGTGCATGGTTGCAAACGGGGATTGCTGCTGAAACTGTATGCTGGAGAATGAAATGTCAGCAAAAAGGGGCCCTGATGTGGGCCCCTTTTGTTTGAAATTCGGTACGGAACGAGTGATTATCTGTGCTCGGCGGGATGATCTTTGTCTTTGTCCCGATCCGTTCTGGACTTGTAGGGGCCTTTGTGGTCCTGATCCTTTCGGCCCTGCTGATCAGGCTTCTGTCTGGATTCCGGTGCTGCAGGCCTTTGGGGCTGGCTGCCGCGGTATGTGGCCGGCTGTCTGCTTCCGGCTGCTTCCGGACGGTAGGGACGGATATCCTTATGCTGTTCCGTTTGTCTTGCCGTCGGTGACGGCTGTCTGCCAGGATACTGGTCTTTACGCTGCTCCGGTTGTTTTGCCTCCGGCTTGATATCGCGGTAAGGCTGGCCGCCCCGGTACTGATCCGGCTTTTTGTAGGGTTTGGCATCCCTGTACTGGTATTTGTCCGGTTGCCTGGAACCGGCATCAGGCTGGCGATAAGGCTTTGTGTAGCGATACTCCGGCTGCTTTGCTTCTGGCTTGACACCACGGTACTGCTCCGGCTGTTTGTACGGTTTGACGTCCCGGTACTGGGGAGACTTGGGGGCAGCCGTCCTGGGCTGGGCCGGTTTCAATCCGTAATATGCGTCGCTGCGTTTGATGCGGTGCTGCTGTTCCAGCATCCTGCGGTGGTGCTCGATTTTGGTACGCTCAACCTTGTGTGTCCGGCGCCAGCTTTCCATCTGCTGTGGGGTCATGCGTCTGCCGTTGGAATACCAGTTTTCGCTGCGGATCCGTCGGCCGTTTTTGTAGAAGACTACGTCCACATATCCGCCACGGTTCTCATAGACATAATAGTCGTAGCGGTAGTTGACCACAACCGGAGGCGGCAGATAGACCGGCTCACTGTAGTTGATGACCGGCGAGACGTACTCGGGCGGCGCGGTGTCATATTCGCCCGGAGGCGGCGGTGGATGGTGGGCGGCGATATAGCAGCCACTCAGCAGCATGGTGCCTGAAAGTGCAATCAAGGCGAAGGCTGATTGTCTCTTCATCTGGTGCGCTCCTTTGTCAGGGATTGGGGTGTTTGCCAGGGATGGCAATTTGTCTGTCAATGTCAGGAACAGTTATAGCACCATTGCTGTGGATGAAAAAGCATTTATCCCGTAAAAGTCAGTGGCCCTTTTGGGGGGCCTGCTTTTCGGCCAGGATGCTGCGGTCAGCCCACCGTTTTCTTGAACCTGGCAATGGCCGTAGCCATCACGGCCACTCCGATGACGGCCAGGGCGGCCAGTTGGGGCCAGAGTATCTCCAAGCCGACACCTTTCAGGAAGATATCCCGGATGACAACCATGTAATAACGCAGCGGATTGGCCAGTGTCAGCCATTGTACCGGTTCGGGCATGTTTTCGATGGGAAAGGCGAAACCGGAAAGCAGCATGGCAGGAAAGATGACGAAAAAGGCGGTCATCATGGCCTGCTGCTGGGTCTGACTGACCGTGGAGATCAACAGGCCGATACCCAGGGAGCTCATCAGGAAGAGGGTGGTGGCAAAAAACAATAGCCACAGGCTGCCGCGGATCGGCACCTCGAAGACCAGCGCGCTGGCAATGCTGATCAGGGCCACGTCGATGTAGCCGATCAGCACGAACGGTAGGGTTTTGCCCAAGATAAACTCACTCTTGCGGATCGGGGTTACGATCACCTGCTCGATGGTGCCGATCTCCTTTTCCCGCACCACGGCCAGCGATGAGAGCAGCATGGTGATGACAAAGAGGATGTTGGTGATCACAGCCGGCACATAGAACGGGGGGCTGTCCAGATTTTCGTTGAACCAGGCGCGGCTGGCCAGTTGTACCTGGCCGATGCGGGGCGTCATACCATATCGCTTGGCGCTGAAATCGGCCTGCAGTCTGCTGTTGTAAGCCATGGACAGGCGTCCCAGATAACCCATGACCACGCCGGCGGTGTTGGAATCCGAACCATCCAGCAGCACCTGCACCACGGCATTTTCTCCGCGTTGCAGCTGCTGTCCGTAGCCATGCTCGATCTTGATCACCACGCGCACCTTGCCGCGGTCAAGCAGCCGGGTGGCGTCATTGTCGTGGGAGAGATGGCTGTGCAGTCTGAAATGCCCCGATGATGTCAGGGTGTCAACCAGTTCACGGCTCTGCCTACTGTTGTCGCGGTCAATCACGGCGGTGGGGATGTTCTTCACATCCATGTCCACCGCATAGCCGAAGATGATCGTCTGCAGCACCGGCAGCACAAACAGCACAATCCGCATGCGCGGGTCGCGAAAGACCTGGATGAACTCTTTTATCAACATGGCGCGCAGCCGCTCAAACATGTTAAATCCCTTGTCGTCGTTCGTGTCGGTTGACCGTTGTCCGAATATTTATCGGTCCCCGTTCACGGGTCCCGGTCAACGGCTTTAAAGCTAATCGATCTGTTTTTTGAACTTCTTTACCGCAACGGTCATTACAATCACCCCGAACAGCAACAGGAACAGCGCTTCTGGCCAGAGCACATCCAGCCCCACATCTTTCAGGTAGATGCCGCGCAGGATAAAGACAAAGTAGCGTGCCGTGATGATGTGGGTGAACCACTGGATCGGCATCGGCATGTTTTCGAGGGGGAAGATGAATCCAGAGAGCAGAAAGGCCGGCAGTACGGTGGTGATGATGGCCATCTGGCTGGCCAGCAGCTGATTTCGGGTAACGATGCTGAGCAGCAGTCCGAATGAAAGCGCACCGAACAGGAACAGCATCGCCATGGGTGTCAGCAGCCACAGGCTGCCGCGCAGCGGCACATCAAAGACAAACTCGCCTACGCCGATGCAGAGTATCAAATCGATTATGCCGATGCAGAAATAGGGGGCCAGCTTGCCGGCAATCAGCTCGCCGGCCGTGACAGGAGTGGCGATCAGCTGCTCCATGGTGCCGTTTTCCCACTCCCTGGCCATGCAGAGCGAGGTCAGAATGGCGGCCATGATCATCATCACCACGGCAATCAGGCCGGGAAAGATGAAGTTGCGGGAGACCATGTCGGTATTGAACCAGACGCGCGGCCTCAGTTCAAGCGTGGGTGAAGCCAGCTTAACCGGATGCTGCGAGACCCTGTGCATCTGTTTGATGGCAATGTCACGGGAGTATGTCGCCACAACCGCCTCGGCATAGCCCAGGGCAATGGTGGCGGTGTTGGGGTCGCTGCCATCGACTATGGTTTGAACCGATACATGCTCACCCATTGACAGGCGGCGAACGAAATCCACCGGTATCACCAGCGCGATCAGGGCCTCGCGCCGGTCAATGGCGTTTTCAATCTGGCGGTATCCGTCAGCATGCTGTCGCAGGTCAAAATAGCGTGAGCCGCTGAAACGGCTGATCAGTTCACGGCTTTCCACGCTGTTGCTGCGGTCCCACACCGCCAGCGGCACCCGGTCCACATCCATGGTCAGGGCATAGCCGAACAGGAACAGGAGCAGCATGGGGATGCCGATACCCATCATCATGCTGCGCGGGTCACGCAACACGTGCAGGAATTCCTTTTTGGCAACGGCTTTTGCGCGGCGCAGGTTCATGGGTCTACCGATACACCTCGTCATGGCTGCCGATGTCGAGTAGGATGACTTCGTTCTCGGTCAGTAGCAGGGTCAGGGTGATGCGGTAGCTGTAGGTGAGGCTGATAGCATGGCATCCGCTCAGTTTTCCGGTCAATGGGTGCAGTCGTAAGTGGGGTTGAAAGGGGTCTTTTTGCAGGTCGGTGAGGATGTCGCTGAAGCGGGGCTTCAGGTCCGGGTGTCTTTTGAAGAACCTGCGGGCCTGGCGCAGGAACTGTTCCGGTGTTGTGATGGTGAACACCAACTATTCCTCGTCCAAAGCCTTGAGAAGTTCATCAGGCGATGTGAATTTGCGGACTTTGTTCTGCTTGACTTCATCCAGGGCGTTGCGCACACGCGCCAGGTACGCCTCGTTTGCCTCGGATACCAGTGCTTGATAACGTTCTTCCGTTAGCACCACGTACTGGGGCTTGTTGTTTTTGATGATATGCACATCGCCCTGTGCGAGGAAAGCATCAACGGCGGCAATGCCGCGTCTTTTGATGTCCTGCGCTGGAATTGTGTTCATTGTGGTACTCCTACTGATACTGATTTAGATACTAAAAAAGATAACAGTTTGCTGCTTGGTGTGCAAGCGGATTAACCTTAACGGCAGTTGCCCTGTGAGAACTGCTACTCAAAATCAGGACAGCTTATCCCGCTCCTCAATCAGTCCGATGAATACATCCTCCAGGCTGGGCAGTATACCGTCCTTGGTCCGTGCCTGTTTCAGCTCCTGCGGCGTGCCGATGGCCACCAGTTCGCCGCGATAGATCAGCGCCAGACGGTCGCAGAATTCTGCTTCATCCATGTAGTGGGTTGTGACGAACACTGTCACGCCATTGGCAGCCAGGCTGCGGATCAGCTCCCAGAAATTGCGGCGGCTCAAAGGGTCCACCCCGGAGGTTGGTTCGTCCAGAAAGACGATCGGAGGTTCGTGCAGGATGGCGCATCCCAGGGCCAGCCGCTGTTTCCAGCCGCCGGAAAGCTCGGCAGCTGTGGACGTGCGCCGCTCTTCCAGCCCGGCCATCTGGATGACCCAGTTGGTCCGTTCCTTCAGCTTTGCGGCAGGCAGCCGGTATACGCCGCCGTAAAAGGCGATGTTCTCCTCTACGGTCAACTCCTCGTACAGCGAGAAACGCTGGCTCATGTAGCCGATGTTTTCCTTGATCCGCTCCGGCTGGCTGTTGATGTCGAACCCGGCCACATGCCCGCTGCCGCTGGTGGGTGGCAGAATGCCGCACAGCATGCGGATGGTGGTGGATTTGCCGGCCCCGTTGGGGCCGAGGAAGCCGAAGATCTGTCCTTTGGGGACACTGAGGGAGATGTTGTCAACGGCGATGAAGTCCCCGAAACGCTTGGTGAGATGCTCCAGGGAAACGGTGTCTTCTACCCCATGCCCACCCCGGCCCTCCCGAGTCCCCCTTCTATCTTCCCCCTGAGGGAGGGAAGCAAGGAGTACTCTCTCCCTCAGGGAGAGAGATAGAGAGAGGGCAGGAAGGGGGGGGGAAAGCTTGATGCATCTAATATTTGATTTTGAACTTACTATTCCTCCCCCTTCAAGGGGGAGATTAGCAGGGGGATGGGGGGTGTCTATCTCCCTGATTACCAGTTCTTCCAGCGTGGTGCTGCCGCTGCCTGTCAGTTCTGCCGGTGTGCCGCAGGCCAGCAGCCTGCCCTGATGTAGCAGGCCTACGCGATCACAGCGGCCGGCCTCATCCAGATAGGCGGTGGCGACTACGATGGTAACCCCTTCGCCGCGCAGTTCATTCAGGATGCGCCAGAAATCGCGGCGCGAGACCGGATCGACACCGTTGGTCGGTTCGTCCAGCAGCAGCAGTTTCGGCTTGTGGATCAGGGCGCAGCACAGGCCCAGCTTCTGCTTCATGCCGCCGGAAAGCCTTCCTGCCAGGCGCTCTGTGAATGGCGCCATACCGCTGAAGGCCAGCAGGCGTTCGCTGCGTGTCTTGAATTCCGGACCTGCCACACCGAACAGATCGGCATAGAAGCGGATATTTTCGGCGACGGTCAGGTCGGCATACAGGCCGAAACGCTGGCTCATGTAGCCGATGTCCTGCTGCACGCCGGCCAGCTTGTGTAAAGGCTGGCTCAGCACGACGGCGTCTCCGCTGGTGGGGGGCATGACCCCGGTCAGCATGCGCAGGGTGGTGGTCTTGCCGGCGCCGTCCGAACCGACCAGCCCGAATAGTTCCCCATTTTCAATGGAGAGTGTCAGGCTGTCGACGGCGGCAAGTTCGCCGAATCTTTTGGTGAGGTTTTGGATTGCGATGGCCATGGGTGGCGTGCGCCTTATACAATCATTTCCAGGAGGTGATCAGGGCCCGGATGCCGGACATGAGGAAATGTACCCCGATGGCGGCGATGAAGATCTGCAGGATGCGCGACATGACCAGTGAGCCGATATGTCCGATCAGTTTCATCAGGAAATCGGAGCAGCGCAGCACCAGCCAGGTGACAACAAAGGCCAGTGTAATGCTGAGCAGCACAACCAGCCAGTTGCTGCTGTTCAGCATCAGGATGCCGGTGGCGATGGCGCCGGGTCCGACCATCAGCGGCACGGCAATCGGCACGATGCCGATCTCCATCACGTTGTCTCCCTTTTTGTTGCTGATGCGGTGGTCTGGAAAAAGGATATTGCGTACCGCCACCACGATCAGAAGTACGCCGCCGGCAATCTGGAATTCGCTGATCTGGATGTGGAAGATCTTCTCCATGATCAGCTTGCCGGTAAAGGTCAGGATCATCAGGGTCACATAGCCGGTCATGGTGGCCAGGTTGAACAGGCGGCCCCTGGTTTCCCGGTCCAGATCGGAGGTCATGTTGACGAAGATCGGCAGGTTGCCCAGCGGGTTGATGATGGCCAATACCGCCAGCGTGGCGTTGAGTATGGTTGCCGGATTGATTTCCATGGTTTGTTCCTGTTCTGCCGCCGGCGGTAAAGTGTCAGGCCGGGGCTGCTATTTTGAGTCGGTCATGATGACTGCGTCTGCCGGCATGCCGGGCTTGAGCGCCATGTCCGGGTTGGGGATGGTGATCTTGATGCGATAGACCAGCTTGACCCGTTCCTTTTCGGTCTGCACATTTTTGGGGGTAAATTCGGCCTGCTGGGCAATGAAGCTGACCCGGCCTTCGAAGACCCTGCCCGGCCATGTGTCGACAGTGACTTTTGCGTTCTGTCCAGGCTTGATGCGTCCCAGCTCGTTCTCCGGGACATAGCCCCGCACCCAGATTTCATCCATCTTGCCGATTGTGATGACCGGGGAACCGGCGGCCAGTATTTCGCCCGCTTCGGCATGCTTGGCAAGCACCACCCCGGAAAGCGGTGAAGTGAGTACGGCCTGGGACAGGCGCTCATCAGCATATGAGAGCATGGCAGCGGCAGCCTCGGCGCGGGCCTGTCGCTCTTTGACCGCATCGGGACGAGGCCCGGTCTCCAGCAGGCGCAAATGTTCTTCTGCTTCACGCACCGCGGCAGCCGAGGCGTCACGGGCGGCACGGGCGGCATCCAGGTCTCTGCGGGCAATAACCTCACTTTTGAACAGCGCTTCCATGCGCCGGGCATCCCGCTCCAGTTTTTCGGCATCGGCCTGCATGCGCTGCAGAGCCGCTATACCCTGGTTGATTTCCTCGCGGCGGCTGCCGGCCCTGATGTCGGCCAGTGCGGCCCGGGCGGCTTGCTGCTCGGCCAGTCTGGCATTACGCTCGTCACGCAGTTCCCGGTCGTCCAGTCGGGCGACCACCTGTCCGTTTTTGACCTGTTCCCCCTCATCGGCCAGCCGCCGGGTGAGTCGGCCAGGCACCTTGAAGGACAGCTCCACCGAGGTGATCTCCAGGGTGCCGGATAGCTTCAACTGGCTGCTGTTGCGCCCGTTCCTGCCGAAGATGAACAAGGCTGCGCCCGCAATCAGTATGGCGGCTGCAATGGCAATCAGATATTTCTTATTCATGCTGCTGCTCCCCGAGCAATTACCGTTTTACACGCATATCCTTAATGCCCGCTATTGATGGTGTTGTCAAGCTGTCGGTTGAACTGGCCAGACAAACATGCTAATGATTCGGCATGACATTTTCACTGGATACAATCAGCATGCTGCTGGATCGCCACAGGTCCGCGGAAACCGGGCAGCCGTCATGCGCTGATATTGCAATGTGCGCTGCGGTGGCCATGATCCTGCGCCAGGGCGCAAGAGGTCTGGAGCTGCTCTACATCCAGCGGGCCCATTGCAGCAGTGACCGCTGGTCCGGAAATATCGCCTTTCCAGGCGGCAAGGCCAAGCCGGGTGAAAGCCTGCGTGAGACCGCTGAACGGGAAACCGCCGAGGAGATTGGCCTGGATCTGGCAGAGGCGCTCTATCTGGGGCGGCTGCCAGAGGTGCTGGGGACGACGCTGCCGGTTCGGGTTTCCTGTTTTGTCTACTGGCTGCCGGCCTCAGGTGCCGGACTGGCCTTGAATGGGGAGGTCTACGACACCTTCTGGGCCGATCTGGATGATTTGATGGATCCACAGTGCCGGATTACCTCCACCGTCTGTTTTGATGGCCAGGTATTCGATACCCCTGCCATCCGTCTAGTCTGGCACGGTGCGCCGGTTTTATGGGGGCTGACCTATCGTCTGACCTGCCGTTTTCTGGAAATCTGCAATTCGTGATGTGCCACCTCCGATCCGGCTCTTCCGACATCATTGCTGCGGGTTGATCGTTACGCCTGATATCTGCAGTTGAGCAGAGAGCTGTGCTTGCTTTTTCCTGCCTGTGCCGTACACTTCCACAAAATCCATATTCTACAGGAGGAGCTATGATGGAAGAGAGAAACGGCGCAATCACATTCCAGGGCCTGCCACTGACATTGCTGGGTCCTGAACTCAAGGTTGGCGACAGGGCGCCGGACTTCACCCTGGCCGATAACGGACTGCAGCCCAAAACACTTGGCGACTACAGCGGCAGGATCAAGATTATCAGTGCTCTGCCTTCCCTGGATACGCCGGTTTGCGATACGGAAACCCGCCGGTTCAATCAGGAGGCGGCCAAGCTGCCCGGTGATGTGGTTGTGCTGACCGTCAGCATGGATCTGCCCTTTGCCCAGAAGCGCTGGTGCGCCGCAGCCGGGATCGATCGGGTGGTAACCCTGTCTGACTACAAGGAGCGTGCCTTCGGCAGCGCCTATGGTGTGCTGATCAGGGAAATCATGCTGCTGGCCCGGGCCATCTTTGTGGTAGACGGCAACAATGTTATCCGCCATACCCAACTGGTACCGGATATCACCATGGAACCGGATTACGATGCCGTGCTGGCGGCGGTCAAGGCGTTGTTGCAGCAGGGCTGACAATCGGGGATTGGAAGACGGTGGTCGGGAAAACTAAAAACCGCCCGTGATGTCATTTATGACACCGGGCGGTTTTTGTTTGTTGTGCATCCGGCAGGGCAGCAGGCTACTTCAGCCACCCCTTGCGGCGGAACAGCAGCAGCGGGATGGCGACCGATATGACCATCAGTGCCAGTGCAAAGGGATAGCCCCACTGCCAGTCGAGTTCCGGCAGTTTTCTGAAGTTCATGCCATAGATGCTGGCGATCAGGGTTGGTGGCAGCAGGGCCACCGAGGCCACCGAAAAGATCTTGATGATCTTGTTCTGATTGATGTTGATGAAACCGACCGTGGCATCCATCAGGAAGTTGATCTTGTCGAACA
>DAONZY010000022.1:0-37554 GCA_035407085.1 Deltaproteobacteria bacterium
TTGGAGCGGGAAACGGGATTCGAACCCGCGACCTTCAGCTTGGGAAGCTGACACTCTACCACTGAGTTATTCCCGCGACGGACTTGTATAAATGCCAAGAGAAGGGCATTTTGTCAACCGATTTCTCAGTTTTTTTTCACAAAAATGGTCACTGAAAGCTAGTTGACATTCTTTATGAAGAATGCCCGCACTTGATCGATGTCTGCGTCCATGACCTGACAGCGGGTCGGCATGTTTTCCAGCCCGGATATGCTTGCAGGCACTGGCGCCGGCTGTCCGGTGGCTTGTTCTGCTGCTTCTCCGAATTTGGCCGGGTGGGCGGTGGCAAGACATATCCGCACGGCATCTGATGGAAGTACATCCAGTGCAGCCTTGACACCAACAGCAGTATGCGGGTCCAGCAGGTACCCGGTTTGCTGGTGGAATCGGGCAATTGTATCCAGTGTCTGCTGCTGATTGATTGAAGCGGAGCTGAACAGTGTACGCACCTGTTCCATCTGGGCATCCGTGAAGGTGATCCGCCCCTGCTCTTTAAGCTCGGCAAAAGCGGTCCGAACCCGGGCAGCATCTTCACCGAACAGGTAGAACAGGTAACGCTCGAAATTGGAGGCCACCTGGATGTCCATGGAGGGTGAAACGGTCGGGACGACTTCCGCTAGAGAATAGTCACCGTTATTGATAAAGCGGGTCAGAATGTTGTTCTCATTGGTGGCCAGGACCAGTCTGTCGATTGGCAGCCCCATGCGCATGGCAACATATCCGGCAAAGATGTCACCAAAATTTCCGGTTGGTACGGAAAAACACGCCTTCTGGCCAGGCGTTGCTGTTACGCGGGTCCATGCGTAGAAGTAGTAGACCACCTGGGCCAGTACACGCGCCCAGTTGATGGAGTTGACTGCGCCAAGTGAGTATTTTTCCTTGAATGCCAGGTCGTTGAAGAAGGCCTTGACCATATCCTGACAGTCGTCAAAGGTACCGCGAATGGCTATATTGTGTACATTGTCGTCGGGGACAGTGGTCATCTGCCTGGCCTGTACCGGTGATGTTTTGCCATGCGGGTGCAGGATAAAGATGTTGATACCGTGCTTTCCACGCACACCGTGGATGGCGGCGCTGCCGGTGTCACCTGAGGTAGCTCCGATGATGTTCAGCGTTTCTCCACGTTCTTCCAGGATGTATTCAAACAGGTTGCCCAGAAACTGAAGGGCCACATCTTTGAAGGCCAGCGTTACCCCATGGAACAATTCCAGGATGTATATGCCGTCCCTTTTGATAACCGGTGTGACCTCGGGATGGGTAAAGGTTGCATAGGAACGCTCGATCAGCTTACGCAGGTCGGCAGCCGGTATGTCGTCCACATAACGGGTAATGATCTCAAAGGCGATTTGCTGGTAGGATAGCTTTCGCCACTGTTCAAGCATATCTTCTGATATCTGCGGGTATGATTCCGGCAGTAGCAGACCACCATCGGTTGCCAGACCCATCATGATGGCATCTTTGAAGGCAACCGGCTGTGTGCCGCCGCGGGTGCTGATATAACGCATCGCAAAATCCTTTCGGGTAAAACATGGTGATAGTGCCTGCGATGGATGGCTATGTGGCCAGTCAGCGGGCAGGATTAAAATTTATAGCAAAAAAATGGTCAAGATGGAAGTATCTCACTTGGGCAGGTGGATTGGAAAAACACCTTCACGCAGTTCGCCCGGGGCCAGTGCAAAGAAAGCCCGAAACATGCAGTATTTGTAGAACTCCCTGAACAGCAGGTGGAAGCTTCCGCCATGGCTCCACCATTCCTCCTTGAGGTTGATTGTATCAACCGGATAGGGATAGATGGCAATATCCTTGGGCAGGGCGTTGCGCAGCAGGATTGAGGCCCGTTTCATATGGTATCTGGAGGTGATCAGTATAATCGAGCGCACCTCTCTTGACATGATCAGATTCCGACCGTAAATGGCATTTTCCAACGTATTGCGTGAGGTGTTCTCCATGATAACCCCGCTGCTGGAGGGATCTCCGTGACCTGGCACATACAGATCCGCCACCTTCACAGTTGGCCCGGCCCCGATAAAGAATAGCCACCGCGCCTTTCTGCCCCGATAGAGTTTGATTCCCTCTACTACCCTACCCTTGCCGCCAGCCAGGACCACGATTGCATCGGCCTTGATGTCACGGACCTGATAGGAGAAGGTCTTGTAGGCAAAATCAATGAACAATACCGTAATTACTATGAAAGCCACTGTTATGATAGTCACAAGCGCCTTGATTATGTTCATCACATCTCCGAAAGTTTTTCTTGCAGCCGGCAACCCGATCTGTTATAAGATTTTTTTACAGAATTTCACGGAGGAAAAAGATATGTCTAGAGTTTGTGCAATTTGTGGAAAAGGCCCCAGCTTCGGAAACAACGTCAGCCACGCTAATAACAAGACCCGCACCACCTGGAAGCCGAACCTCCAGAAGGTTAAAGCGGTTAACAACGGCACTGTCAAAACCATCAAAGCCTGCACCCGCTGTATCCGTTCCGGCTTTGTTACCAAGGCGCTGTAAAAGGCAGTTTCTGGTTCAAGGTTCAAAGTTGCTGTTTCAGCATCATCAGCCGCGGCATAATCTGTCGCGGCTTTTTTTCGTTTGTCAGCAGCAGCCCCCCACCTGACTCACAGACATTGTCCCCACTGCTAGAGTAACGCAATCACCTCAATCTCGACCTTGGCCCCCTTGGGCAATCCCTTCACTGCCACAGTCGAGCGCGCCGGCCTGTGATCCCCCAGAAACGAGCCGTATACCTGATTTACAGCCGCAAAATCATCCATGTCAACCAGATAGATGGTGGTTTTGACGATATCACCCAGCCCTGCCCCGGTAGCAGCCAGCACCGCCTTGATATTGTTCATGACACGTGCGGTCTGACTGCCTGCATCCCCTGTTTCCAGTTCGCCACTGACCGGATCCAGCGCTATCTGTCCCGAACAGAACATCAGCCCCCCCGCTCGCACCGCCTGCGCATAAGGCCCTATTGCAGCTGGGGCCTGATCTGTGGAAATAGTAGATATTTTCATTGCTTGATCCTTTCTACCTTGATCACACCTTTAACCTTCATCAGCGCATTGATCACCTTCTGCAGGTGGCTCAGGTCATTAACATTGACCTCAAATATATTCTCGCCACGCTTGTCAACAGTGGACTGGATCAGGGCGCTGGCGATGTTGGCCTCGCAGTTGGTGATGGCTAGTGTGGTATTAGCCAGAATACCTTTGATGTCATGGCAGATGACGCGGATCTTGACCGGTAGTGCAGCGTTTTTGGCCTTGTTCCAGGCCACGTCGATCTGTCTCTGCGGGTCTGCCTCCAGAACAAATGGACAGTCCGATGTGTGTACGGTAACCCCTTTGCCCCTTGTAATAAAACCCACAATCTCATCACCCGGTACGGGGTTGCAACATTTGCCAAAGCGGACCAGTACATTGTCTATGCCGCTGATCTCAACTGCGCTGGAAGACTTGCCCTTGATCTTGTTAATGACAGCAGTAATACGTGATTCTTTGCGTACATTGCGTTCCAGAACCTTCTCTTCCGGAAGCAGCTTGCCGACAATCTGACCAGCTGAAATCTTACCGTATCCGACGGCTGCCAACAGGTCATCATCGGCTGCAAATCCAAATTCATTGGCCGCCTTCTTGAATTCACCGGTTTTCTGGATTTTCTGAAGGTTGATGGAATATCTGCGAAACTCTTTTTCGCAAATGTCCCTGCCCAGCAGGATACTGCGCTTACGCTCCTCGGTCTTGATCCAGGTGCGGATGCGATTGCGGGCGCGGGAACTCTTGACGATCTTGAGCCAGTCCTTGCTGGGAGTATGGTGGGGTGACGTTATAACCTCGACGATGTCGCCATTCTTCAGTTCATGCTTGAGCGGCACCAGCTTACCGTTAACCTTGGCACCCACACAACGATGACCGACATCGGAATGAATGGAATAGGCAAAATCGATCGGGGTCGACCCCTTGGGAAAGGATTTTACATCCCCCTTGGGGGTGAATACATAGACCTCTTCCGGAAACAACTCTACCTTGACCGAGTCCATGAATTCCCGCGAATCCTGCAGTTCCTGTTGCCATTCCAGCAGTTGCCTCAGCCAGGCAAAACGTTTGACCTCCTTTTCGTCATACCCCTTGCCTTCCTTGTATTTCCAGTGTGCCGCGATGCCGGCATCTGCCACCTGATGCATCTCATGGGTACGGATCTGTACCTCCATCCGGTCGCCATGGGGACCGATTACAGTCGTATGCAAGGACTGGTACATATTACCCTTGGGCATGGCGATGTAATCCTTGAAACGTCCGGGGATAGGCTTCCAGGCCGAGTGAATCACGCCCAGCACTTCATAGCACTCCCGGACATCATCAACCAGTATGCGCAAGGCAATCAGATCATAGATCTCCTCAAATTCCACATTGCGCTTTTCCATCTTGCGATAGATGGAGAAGAGATGTTTACTGCGTCCGGACACCTCTCCTCTAATGCCGTGTTTTTCAAGCTTTTCCGATATGATATCCATTGCTTCCTGGACAAATGTCTCCCGTTCCTGTTTTTTGAGCGAAATCTTGCGTGCCAGGTCGAAATACATCTCCGGATTAAGATAACGAAAAGCCAGGTCTTCCAGTTCAACCTTGACCCATGATATGCCCAGACGGTTGGCCAACGGAGCATAGATATCCATCGTCTCCCTGGCGATGGCCCGTTGCTTGATCTCCGGCTGGAACTCGAGGGTGCGCATGTTGTGCAGCCGGTCGGCCAGTTTGACCAGAATGACGCGAATGTCGGTTGACATGGCCAGCAGCATCTTTCTGAAGTTCTCAGCCTGGCTTTCCTCTTTGGTTTTAAAATGGATTTTGCTGATCTTGGTGACACCGTCCACCAGCGCAGCCACTTCCTCTCCGAACAACTCGGTCAGTTCCTGCTGGGTAGTGAGCGTATCCTCGATGGTGTCATGTAAAAAGCCGGTGATGATGCTGGGGACATCCAGACGCAGGTCAGCCAGCAGGCCGGCCACCTCGATGGGGTGAATGATGTAAGGTTCGCCCGAGAGACGGGTCTGGCCCTGGTGAACCTTGGCACAATAAACATAGGCCTTGCGGATGAGGTTCAGGTCAGCAGCCGGATTGTAGGCCACGACCTTGTCGAGGATGTCATTGAGCCTGATCATATGTTCTTACGCCTGATGATGTGTGATGTGAAAAGACAGGGGGGACTGGAGACCAGGGACCAGGAAACAGGGGCTGAAAACCGGCGACTAAAGGATTATGTCAATCCACGGCTCCCAGCCCCAATCCCCAGCACTATTTTGCGCGCTGCTGCTTCTTGCTTAATTCGTAAGAGACCTTCCCGGCGGCGATCTCGCGCAGCGCAGTAACCACCTGACGATTATTTCGGGATTCGATCAGCGGGCTGACCCCCTTGAAGAGTTGTTTGACCCGTTTTGACGCCAGCATAACGAGGAGAAAACGGTTTTCAACCTTATCAAGGCAATCCTCTACAGTAACCCTTGCCATATCTTTGCTCCTTCCTAGTATATCTTCACAAAAGATTCAGACTGAAAATGGAACCGATGTATTACCCTATTTTACTTCAAATATCAAACAATTTCGCCACCTGGGGCAGCATGCGGAAGGCCTTGCGGCCATGGGCGGTCACAATGGAGGCAAGCTCGTCAGCGGCCTTCTCGATCTCATCATTGATGATAATGTAATCATACCAGCGGACCTCCCTGATCTCATCTGCCGCGCGGGTAATCCGCTTTTCGATCACATCCTGTGTATCCAGAGAACGGTTTTCCAGACGTCTTCTCAGCTCGGCCATACTGGGAGGGAGAATAAACACATAACAGCCCCCCTCGAAGGCCTCCTTGAGCTTATACGCACCCTGGCAATCAATATCCAGCAGCAGATCAACCCCATTGGCGCGGGCATCCGTCAGTGTTTTCAGTGCGGTGCCGTAAAGATTGCCGTGCACCTCAGCCCATTCGGCAAAGGCATCCTCCGCAACCATGCGCTGAAAGACGCCGCGTGTAACGAAATGATAATCCTGGCCATCCACCTCACCTGGTCTGGGCTGACGGGTAGTATAGCTGATCGATTCCTTCATGCCGGGAAAACGGTGCAGCAGATGACTGCAAAGAGTGGTCTTGCCGGCCCCGGAAGGGGCGGAAATAATCAGTATCAATCCTTCCCGTTTCATACGATCAACGCTCCATTGTTTTTAACAAACCTAGCACATGTGCTGTGAAAAGGGAATGGCAGGTCAGCAACTTATTCCACATTCTGAACCTGTTCGCGCATCTTTTCCATTTCGGCCTTGATACGAATCACCAGCGATGTGATCTCGGCATCGCTGGATTTGGAGCCGATCGTATTCACCTCGCGATTCATCTCCTGCATCAGAAAATCCAGCTTGCGGCCAACCGGCTCCGGCAAGGTAAGGGTATCATCAAATTGCTTGAAATGACTGCCAAGCCTGACAAGTTCCTCCGTAACGTCACAGCGGTCAGCCATCAGCGCCACCTCCTGGGCCAAACGCGCACCATCGATTTCCATGCCGTCCAGCAGCTGATCCAGCCTGTTTTTAAGCTTCTGCCGGTATTCAATCACCACACTGTGTGCCCGTTCACTGATCTGTTCAACCAAAGCGGCAATCTGGATGCGCCTGGCACCAAGATCCTCCCTCAATGCCTCGCCCTCGCGGCAGCGCATGGCGTCAATTGCCAAGAGGGCATTGTTGATGGCCAACTCAAGCTGGGGCACAAATTCTGCTTCATCTACTTTAGTTATGCTCTCCTTCAGCACTCCACGCTGCGTGATGACAAGTGACAGGGGGATATCGGCAGAGATACCCAGATCCACCGCCAGGGAGCGGAACATATCGGCATAGCCACGCGCCATGGCGTGATCTGGCTGTGGAACCCCGTCGACGTTAACGCTTTCCTCCCACTGGATAAAGACGTCAACCTTACCCCTTTTCAATACAGTTCCCAGCTGCTTTTTTACCCTGTTCTCCAGAGACAGAAAACCCCGTGGCATGCGTATTGAAAACTCCCCGTAGCGGTGGTTTACGGATCGGATTTCCACCGTAAAACAGCCCCGCTCAGAACGGGATTCACCTTTGCCATAACCTGTCATGCTTCTGATCATTGTTCCCACCTCTGGTTGATTTGCTGTAAAAACCGGATTACTGAATAGCCTTAACGCACTTCATGTTTGTTTGTCCAGCCATTTGAGGTATGATGCACCGTCATGGGCAATTTCCGTATAATTACAAGCAGCAGCATGAACAGGCTATCGGCCAGGCTTGCAAGTGAGGCTGCTACCGAATCATTTCGACCGCTGGAATACATGACGGTAGTTGTGCATAACAGCGGTATGGCTCGCTGGATCAGCATGGAATTGGCAAGACTGAACGGCGTGTGCGCCAGCATGCGCTATCTATACCCCAACACCCTGCTGGATCTGATCGCAGGATTAGTGATTCCCGGATTCAAGGCAGCACAGCAGATTACTGTGGAATGCATGACCTGGCGGGTCATGCAGGTTTTGCCGGAACTGTTGGATCATCCCGGTTTTGAATCAATCAAGGCATACTGTGGCAACGCGCAGGATGACCGTGCACTTTACCAGCTTGCAGCCAGGATCGCCGACAGTTTTGACCAGTACAGCATCTTTCGCCCTGAAATGGTACTGGAATGGGATGCCGGCCAGGATAAAAGCTGGCAGCCGGTTCTGTGGCGAGCCGTAACAGGGGGCAACGGCATGCATCGCGCCCGCCAGTTGCAGTTAATGCGTGAATCCCTTCGCCACGGCAGCCCGCAAATCACGGGACTACCCCGCCAGATCAGTGTCTTCGGTATTTCCTATCTGCCACCCTACCATCTGGAATTGCTCAATCTGCTGTCCAGCCAGATCCCGATCAGCGTCTATATGCTCAACCCATGCGGCGAATACTGGGGTGACATCGTTTCGGCCAGAAAACAGGCCTTCATCAAACCGAGCGATGCGGGCAAACCTGCACCGGATTATTATGAAACCGGCAATCCACTGCTTTCATCACTTGGGGTCATGGGGCAGGAGTATTTCAACCTGTTGATGGAATGCGATGCTGACATGCTCAATCTTGATGAGGCGGAAACGTCAGCCCGGGGTGATTGCCAGCTGCACCTAATCCAGGAAGATATCCTGCATCTGCGGAACAGGAGCGAAAATCAGGGACATAAGACCACTATTCCCAGCCGGGATTGTTCAGTACAGGTGCATTCATGCCATAGCGCCATGCGGGAGATGGAAGTGCTGCACGACAGCCTGCTGAAGATGTTTGAGGAAATGCCGGAACTGGAGCCACGCCATATCGTAGTAATGATACCGGATATCGAGGCATATGCTCCATACATTTCAACAGTGTTCAGCAGCCCGGCTGAAGACCGCCCCAGGATCCCGTTTACAATTACTGATCGCAGCAAGCGCAGCGATAATCCTGAAATTGAAACCTTCATCAAGATCCTGCAACTGCCAACCGGACGATTCGGCATTAATCAAATGCTGGAGCTGTTCGGCTCGGTCGCCATCATGAGGCGCTTTGAACTGGAACAACACGAAGTGGACAGCATCACGGCCTGGCTCCACCAGACCAATGTGCGCTGGGGGCTTGACGCCGCTCAGCGCGAACAGCTGGGATTCCCACCCTACCCTGAAAACAGCTGGCAGACGGCTCTGGAAAGACTATTGCTCGGTTATGCGCTGCCGCAGCAAGGCAACCTCATGTTTGGCAATATTCTACCATGGGATGGTATTGAGGGCAGACGCGCCTTGCCGCTGGGTAAACTCTGTGATTTCATGGCCCATACCCGGGCAGTTTTGGAAATGCTGTCTGTCAGACAGCCAATAACCGCTTGGGCTGATACGTTGACAGCTGTTGTCTCGCTGCTCATGTCTCAGACCGGGACAGAGGACAACCGCCTGAAAGCGGTGTTCGGCGCCATAGATCAACTGAGGGAGACGGCGCTGTCCTCGGGGGGTGATGTGATCGTCGGTCTGGATGTTGTCAATGACTGGCTCTCCGCCATGCTGAGCGAAAGTGGGGCTTCATATGGTTTTATGGGCGGCAGGGTCACCTTTTGCGCCATGCTGCCCATGCGCAGCATCCCTTTCAGGGTCATCTGTCTGGCAGGCATGAATGACAGCAGCTTTCCGCGTGCATCACACCTGCCCGGCTTCAGCCTGATGAACGGCAAAAGGCGGCGCGGCGACAAGTCCGTGCGTGACGAGGATCGCTACCTGTTTCTCGAAGCCCTCATGTCCGCCGGTGAACGCCTGCTTATCAGCTATACCGGGCAGAATATTCGGGACAACAGCACGATCCCGCCATCTGTGGTGGTCAGCGAACTAATCGATTACATCGAGGCCGGATTTGCGTATGAAGACGGCTCCAGGCCGCAACCGGTCACCAGGCACTATCTGCACCCGTTCAGTATGGCCTATTTCCCGGCCAGTCATAATGACCGGCAACTGTTCAGCTATTCACGGTCCAATCATGCCGCCCTGCTGGCCAGACAGGCCTCCGGCGGACGCCGTGAGGCGCTCTTTTGCAGCGAAGCGCTACCGCCGCTACAGGAGAATAACCCGTCCCGAGAGCTCAACATTCGCCAACTGATAGCATTTTTCAGGAATCCCGCTGCCAGCTTCCTGTCCAGAAGGCTGGGGGTAAACCCCTCTGGGATAGAGAGTCACCCAGAAGAAAGGGAGTCCTTCAACATCTCTCCCCTTGCCGCTTACGGAATCAAGGGCGAACTTGTTCACCTGCTGCTGTCCGGTGAAGACCCGGAAAACAGTTACACCGTTGCAAAAGCCAGCGGCATACTGCCTCCGATGGCTGCCGGACAACTGGCCTTCGACTCCGCCCTGATGGAGGCCAGGCTGTTCACGGAAAGGCTCCTTCCGCATTTTGACGCACACTCAGGGACAACCGAAGGCTCTGTTCTGGTCGGCAACACACTCATCAGCGGCAAAATATCGGGCCTGACAGCCGACAAGATGCTCCGTTTCCGTTGTGCCAGTCTGCGCGGCAAAGACATGCTCTCAATCTGGATCGAACACCTGCTGCTGAATATTTTTAGGACAGATGATCACCCACGCACCAGCCTGCTGATCTGCAGGGACACCAGCCTGCGACTGCCGCCGCTGGACAACGCCAAAGAGCTGCTCGAGGGGCTGATCACAATTTTCAATGCCGGCATGTTGAGGCCACTGCCTTTTTTCCCGGAAAGCTCCAGGGGGTTTGTGGAAAAGGGGGAAATTGAGGCGAGGCGACGATGGAAGGGGGGCGGAAAAGGGGCTGCCTCCTTTGCGGAATCACAGGATCCAGCCTTCAGACTTTGTTTTGCAAGAACCGACCCGCTCGACAATGAATTCCGACAACTGTCTGAAGCGGTCTACCGTCCGATCATGGAACTATCTGAGACCCAGACGGCTTAGCAGCTTGCCCAGATAGCGGTTGGTGGGATGATTTCGATCAAGCTCTTTAAAAAGCAGTGGCTTCCTTGTTCCAAGCTCATGCAGCAGTTTAACAATCTGCGGGTTGCCACCATGCTGAAGACCCTGGCGCAGTGCGGCAATAGCCGCCGGCTTATTTCCGGAGATCAGCTGCAGTCTGCCCAGAAACAAATAGTGAACCTGGTTATCAGGATCGGCTTCAATCGCCCTGTTACAGTAATCAAGTCCACTTTTCAGGTGGCCACGTTCCTTGGCAATACAGAATCCATACAGTGAGTACCAGGCTGTGTTCTGTTCTTCCTTCAGAGCGGCTTCAACATAAGACAGGGCTGAGAGGACATTTCCGCTGTCCATCTCCCGGCAGGCCCTTTCATACAGCCCCGCTCCCCTGCCCTCCACCTCTGACGCCATCGATTCCCCCCCGCTATTCCCTTTTCATACCCTAAGCCGCATAATGTCATATCATGGCGTTGAAAAACAACAGCTTTTAAGCCTGACGCTTCATGAAAGCCCCGTGAAACAAAAAAAGGGCGGTATTGCTACCGCCCCCAAGATAAAGTCATAATAAAAAACATCAGATATCGTAATAGAGTTCGTACTCCAGCGGCGTCGGACGCATGCGTACCTTATTGACCTCGGCCTCCATCTTGTATTCGATCCACTTCTCGATCACATCCGGTGTAAAGACATCGCCTTTCAGCAGAAACTCATGGTCATCCCTGAGACAGTTCAGCGCTTCTTCCAGGCTGCCCGGCGCGGAAGGGATGTTCTTGAGTTCTTCCGGCGAAAGACCATAAATATCCTTGTCCAGTGGTTGACCAGGATCGATCTTGTTTTCGATACCGTCCAGACCGGCCATGAGCATGGCAGCAAAGGCCAGGTAGCCGTTGCAGGAGGGGTCCGGCGTGCGATATTCGATACGTTTGCTTTTTGGACTCGTGGAAAGCATGGGAATCCGGATCGAGGCAGAGCGGTTGCGACTTGAATAGGCCATGTTCACCGGCGCCTCAAATCCGGGCACAAGGCGCTTATACGAGTTTGTCGTCGGGTTGGTGATGGCACACAGGGCCTTGGCATGTTTGATGATACCGCCGATATACCAGAGAGCTGTCTGGGATAGTCCGCCGTATTTATCCCCGCTGAAAAGGTTAATGCCATCCTTCCAGATCGACTGATGGCAATGCATGCCGGAACCATTGTCACCGAAGAGGGGCTTGGGCATGAAGGTGACTGTCTTGCCGTTGCGGGCCGCCACATTTTTAATAACATATTTGAACCACTGTAACTGGTCTGCTATATCAACCAGGGTGGAAAAGCGCATGTCAATCTCTGCCTGGCCGCCGGTCGCCACCTCATGATGCTGACACTCAACCCGAATGCCAACCTTTTGCAACTCCATGACCATTTCATTGCGCAGGTCATTCTGGGAGTCGGTGGGCGAACAGGGAAAGTACCCCTCCTTGTGGCGCGGTTTATACCCCAGATTGGGAAACTCCTCGCGTCCGGTGTTCCAGGTACCTTCCACTGAATCAACAGCATAGAAGGCCTGATTACAACTGGAGGCATAGCGCACATCATCAAAGATAAAAAATTCTGCCTCCGGCCCAAAAAAGGCATCATCCCCGATGCCGGTCGACTTCAGGTAGGCCTCTGCCTTGCGGGCTATATTGCGTGGATCGCGGCTGTAATCCTCTTTTGTGATCGGGTCAAAGATGTTGCAGATCAGTGAAAGCGTGGGAACCGCTACAAAAGGATCCATCTTGGCCGAAGAGGGGTCGGGGAGAATAATCATATCAGAGGCATGAATCGGCTGCCATCCGCGAATCGAGGAACCATCGAAACCCTTGCCATCTTCAAAGGTCTCCTCTCCGAATTCGCTAATCGGCGTGGAGATGTGCTGCCAGGTACCGACGAAGTCCATGAATTTGAAGTCAACCATCATTGCGCCATTTTCCCTGGCAAACTCTACTACCTGTTTCGGGGTCATGATATTGCTCCTTTCAGGGAAGATTCCCTGCAGTTAAAGTGCGTCTTCACCGGTTTCACCTGTCCTGATCCTTACAATCGCCTCAACCGGGGTTACAAATATCTTGCCATCACCGATACGCCCTGTGCGCGCTGTCTTCTGAATCGTCTCCAATACCTGCTGCACCATCTCATCTGCCACAACAATCTCCAACTTGATTTTTGGAATAAAATCAACCACATACTCCGCACCACGGTACAGCTCCGTGTGTCCCTTCTGTCTGCCGAAACCCTTGACTTCACAAACGGTTATACCCTGAATACCTATCTCATTCAGCGCTTCCTTGACTTCATCGAGTTTGAACGGCTTTATGATTGCATCAATCTTTTTCAAACCTGTCACCTCCTGATCCGGTTATGATGTTACGAGTATTTTCGGTTTAAACTACATTATTTGTATTCATGCAAACCACCTGCCAACAACCCAATACCTCAAATTATTTAACAATTACAAACAGGTTCATTGTTACAGTGTTCGCCACTGGTAAAAATACCATCACGACAGACGCCTAAAAATCAAGCACATGCCCAATAAACAGACAGGCCAGTGATCGTAATGACAATCACACCATCCAGAATACACAGCCACTTTTGATTGAATAGCATCCTTGACTATTGCAACTTGTAGTTGTTGACTGGCGAATTGATCAGACTACCAGATCTTTAAGTTCCTTGATTATTTCAACCTGACGCTGATTGATGAAAAAAGCGATCTGCTGCTGGGAATGCTTTTCAGGATGAAAGTCCAGAACGCATTTGTAGGGGGGGGTATCACCTAGTATCTTGATGACTGTGGCAGTCAGGCCGACTTCCAGAATCTCGTTGTTAGCTGGATTGGGGAGTTTAAGAAATACATTGTAATCATTGCCCGGGATGATGCCATCCGCATCATTGACCTTCATGGCAACTCCACCCAGGGAGATATCAATGATTGTGGCTCCCAAAATGTCATTATCCATAATCAAGTCAGCACAAACCGGCGTATCCAGCACCACACGCACAAACCTACGCATATCGGAACGGATCTTGGCATATCCAAACTTACAGAGCACCACCCTCTTTTTAGCTATGTTGACATAAAACGCTTCTGCAATCATGTCCTCACGGAAAGGACTTTTTTCATGGGCATGAATCATGCATTTACGCTCCATGGTGATAACCTTGGCCTGGTAGTCATGCACCTCAAACTCAGCCATCTCGTTTTCAACACTTAACAGCCTGGCATCGTATGAAACCGGGATCTCTTTGTAGTAGTTCAGTAAGGAAAACTGCTTGCCGACCATCGTCTTGAAAAACTGGGTAATTACATGTGAATCTTCGTTTTCAGTACCTTTGATGATCCTGTCGTAATATTGAACAAACATGCAGCGTCCCGGGTTCGTGATCAGAATTGCACATTAAACAGCAGTACTATATATTGTGCATGTGTCCAGTTTCTTTATCAGAATAACGCATCAACAACAAGTATTATATGGGGATCAGCAACCTTATGAACAACAAGCTTGAGATAAAAATAGCGCACATACTGACACTCCTTGTTTGTGCCGGCATGTTCATTCCGACCTGTGGTTACGGCGACATATACAAGTTTGTGACGGTGGACGGGGTTGAAACCTTTACGGATGCCCCCCAGGATCTTCAGGCCAGGCTTGTGATCAGGGAATCAAGGCCCGGCAAAAGGCGTAAGGGTAACAGGTCAGGGGCTGAAAAGACCCGCTCCATATCTCTTAAGGAGATTATTGAAAAGACTGTTGAAGGTTCAATCAATGCCGGCAGCAATAACGAGTCGGGGCAATTTGAAGCAATATTGCCGCCTGTCGGCGGTGTAATCACATCCAGGGTAGGCTTTAGGGTTGATCCGATCGACGGCAGAATGCGCTATCACAACGGCATCGACATCGCCATTCCGGAAGGAACAAAAATTAACCCCGTTGGGTCAGGTGTTATCATCTACAGCGGATACAGATCAGGCTATGGAAATACCGTGCTGGTGGAACACCCGAACGGCATGGTCACACTCTATGCCCATAACAGCAGACTGCTGGCCGCTGTTGGACAGTCCGTGGACAAAAAAACCATCATCGCGCATTCCGGAAATACCGGACGATCAACAGGCCCCCATTTGCATTTCGAGGCTTGGCAAGCCGGAAACAATGTTACGGCCGCTTTTCTGCCCGGCAGCAATATTCAAATATCCAATACACGCCTGGCATCCACCAAGGTAAGAGCCACATTCCGCAAGCAGGTTCTGTCCGACGGTTCCATACTCTTCACCAATATTCCCGCCTCGGTGCCATAACCGGCAAATAGAACAAATCCCCTTGCCAAGCGGAAACTAGATCAGATATAGCACTGACATGGTAGCCAAAAATGATATGGCCAGCAACACACCTCCGCCAATTGGATAACAGTTGGAACGATGCCGGGCATTCAGCCATGACGCGAGTTTTTGAAACTCCGGACTGTTGACCCCTAGCAGTAGTAAGAGTTTTACAGCACTTAAAAAAATGAATACAACCGGTTTGCCCAAAAAATAATTCAAACGTTCCGGGAGTTTTCTTGCAAATCCCCTGTCAAAGACATCATTTATTGTATTAAATACCGTATCGGATACAGCATAAAACAGCTCTCCGCCCTTGCGATAGAACCAGTCCGTATCAATGCTGATCTTTTCTTCCGGAGTCAATTTTTTAACGAACAGGAAGAAACCGAGTGCCGTAAAAAACAGAATCTGCATTGTTTCCGAAACATGATCAAGGCTGTAGGGGTTGTAAGCATGGGCCGCTTCTGCATACGGCAGCATGTTATATAGATATGGTGTATAGCTACCGATAAAAATACAGAGAAATGCTGTCAGCGCCATCCCCAGTTGCATATTAAGTGGAGGATCCTGCGCCTTTTCCCAGGTTTGGCTGTCACAGTTATTTTTACCAAACCAGATAAAGTAAGGAATTTTTAAGCCGGTATGAAGGAAGGTTCCGGCAGAGGCAAGTAGCAGCAGAAATCCAGCCCAATACTCATGTGCCTCAAACCCAGCTGCGGTAACCATCGCCTTGCTGACAAAACCGCTGAAAAACGGAAAAGCAGAGATTGATAGTCCACCTACCAGAGTAAACAGAAAAGTATTTGGCATTTTTTTATAAAGGCCGCCAAGTTCCGTGAATTTGCTCTTTCCGGTCATTAGCACCACGGAGCCACACCCCATGAAAAGTAATCCCTTGTAAAGAATATGGGCAAAGGCATGGGCGCATGTCCCGTTGATGGCAAGCTGAGTGCCCAGTCCCACACCTGTCACCATGAATCCGACCTGACTGATAATGTGATAGGCCAGAAGCCGCCTGAAATCGTTCTCCAATACCGCATAAACAACACCGTACAGGGCCATACAGACCCCCAAAGGCACTAGCATATCAACACCAGCAAAACACCTTGCCAACACATAAATGGCAGTTTTTGTCGTAAAGGCGCTCAAAAACACGCTACCAGAATAACTGGCTAGCGGGTATGCATCCTTGAGCCAGGCATGCATGGGGGGAATGGCGGCATTAACGGCTACACCGATCAGGATCAGCAGGGCAGGAAAACCAGACATTCCCACATATTCTACCGCCAGCGAACCTGTTTCCTCAAATCTGAGTACTATGCCAGCTAACAGGCAGAGTCCGCCGAACAGATGAACAAGAACATAACGAAAGGCGGCATTACGGGCAGAAACAGTACGACCGGCAAGGATCACAAAAGTAGAGGCGACCGCCATCAGTTCCCAGAAAACGTAGAGTGTGAAAAAATCTCCGGCAAAGGTTACTCCCAAGGCACTGCCAGCATAAAGCAAGGCGGAGGTCTGCTCCAGCCTGTCTTTGTTATTCAGGGCATAGAGTGCGGCCAAAAAACTGATCAGACAAAAGATATAACCAAAGATCCTATTAAGACTGTCAACCTTTAGTAAATGGGATTCCTGGGAAAGCAGACTATAACCAAAGTGTATTCCATCCGGAATAGTCTGTACGGCAACCAGCGCCAACAGCGGCGTAGTCAGTAATACAATTCTGCGCAAGGTCAGGGGTAGTACGAGGGTCAATATAGCAGCTGCGATGAAGAAAAAGAACGGGGGCATCTCGATCATCATGGTCGTCCTCGTCTTTAAAAAGAAGGGTTGTGCATGGCTGATACAACAAGTACTCGCCATAATTGCACAAGCAGTGCCAACAACAATTATGTGCAACAGGAAGACTTATACAAATAAAACCAATCAGGCATACAAAAGATAACAGGCAGAACAAACAGCCAGAAAGGAGATAGCCAGCAAAACTCCCCCTCCGATCGGATAGCAGTTTACATGGTTACAAGTATTAAACCATATTTCCAGTTTTTTGCATGCACTGCTCTCTCCCATGGCCAGATTCATGCCTTTCAGACAGGTGGACTGTAGTGCAACAAGCGGGTGTTCGAAAAAATCACCAAGTTTTCCAGCCATTTTTTTGACTACCATATGTTCAGCTGATGCATTGAGTCGATTAATTTTGGAGTCACAAAGTGAATAAAACAACCGTCCCCCTTTACGGTAGAACCAGTCCGTATCCAACAGGGTAGAACGGAATTCCAAGATGCAAATGCCATATGATCTGAACAACAGATAGGCGCCTCCGCTAAAGAGGAGTAATTGCAAATGACCGGACACATGGGCAAAGGTATAGGGGGCATAATCGAACGCAAACGGGAGCTGACTGTAAAGCGCTTGAGGATAGACACCAACAGCAACACAAAGCAGAGCGGTACCACCCATTGCCAAAAGCATATTCAGCGGAGCCTCCTGAGGACGTAAACCAGAATCCGGGCCAAAGAAAATCAGCAACGGAAGCTTGACTCCGGTGTGCACAAACACTCCAGCAGTGGCAGTCAGAAGAATGAGCCAAACCCACGTCAGATGTTCCTGGCCGGCTGCGGCAATTATCAGGGATTTGCTCACAAAACCGCAAAAGAGCGGAACGCTGGTTGACATGGCACCAATAACGCAGAAAAGCCCGGTTAACGGCATATGCCGGTACAACCCGCCCAGTTCGGAAAATCTTGATTTACCGGTTTGGCGAATAACAGCGCCAGCACTCATAAACAATAGGCCCTTGTATAGAATGTGGGCAAAGGCATGGGCCACAACACCATTTAATGCCAGGGGGGTTCCGATGCCGACCCCTATCAGCATAATGCCGACCTGATTCAGCAAGCTATAGGAAAGCACACCACGGATATCATTTTCCAGAAGCGCATATATGATTGGTACGATGGCCATGACAGATCCCAAAATTATCAGCAGGTCAGTACCAGGGAAAAGTCGGGCCATTACATAGACGGCGCTTTTAGTCGTAAAGGCACTCAAAAAAACAGTGCCGGACCAGGAAGCCGTCGGATATGCATCCCGCAGCCAGGAATTTACAGGATAAATAGCCGCATTGACCCCTACACCGATAAAAATCAGCACACTGGATAAATCAGTAAGGCTCATGGGCCCCAGAATCAGTGAATTATTAGCATAGGCATGCAGCATAATTCCGGCCAACAGGAACAGGCCGCCGCAGAGATGAACCATCACATAACGAAATGCAGCCCGATTGGACTCCTGGGTACGAGCAGCCAGAATGACAAAGGTGGATGCCACGGCCATCAGTTCCCAGAATATGTAGAGCGTGAAGAAATCGGCCGCAAATGTAACACCCAATGCACTGCCCGCATAAACCAACGCCGCAGGATGCTCCAGTCGGCTGTTGTTGTTCAAAGAATAAACCACTGTAAGAAAACTGATGATACAGAAGATATAACCGAAAACGCGGTTCAGGCCGTCAACCTTGAGCAGACTGGTTTCCTGTTCCAGTAGGTGATAGTTGTATGATGTGCCATCCGGCAGATACCAGAGCGCCAGCAAGGCCAACAGAGGTGCGGCCAGCAGCGCTGCCTTGCGAATCCGGCCTGAAAGAATCGGGACCAGTAGTGCCGCAAGAAAAAAGAATATGAATGGGGGCAAAACAGTCATCTCGTCAACCTTAATGATTTTGATAAAATACTGTCATGTAGGCAATCAGCTGCCGGCGGCAATTTTTGCCAACTGGACAAAAACAGAGTGATAAAAAAATAGAACGAATGAAACCAGTGCCGTAACACACATGGGCACAAGACAGTAATATGGCACGTCACGAAATTCATTGACGTGTTCATTGGTTCCATTTGAAAAGAAACCCCGGTAGACAATCGGCAGAAAATAGGCGGCATTCAGCAGCGATGAAGCCAACAGTATAACCAGGATCGGCAACTGATTTGCCTCCAAAGTTCCCAGTAGCAGATTCCATTTGCTGATAAATCCCCCCATCGGCGGCAAACCAATGATACTCAGGGCGCCGATAAAAAAGGCGGCATAGGTTAATGGCATCTGTTTGCCAAGTCCGTCCATCTCACTGATCGAGCGTTTGTGTGTAGCCACGTATATGCAGCCGGAACAGAAGAACAGTGTGATTTTGCCAAAGGCGTGCATAACAATATGTAGTATGCCCCCCTGTGTGCTGTGCGGTGTAAGCAGAGCAACACCCAACACAATATAGGATAGCTGACCAACTGTTGAATATGCCAATCTACGTTTAAGGTCATCCTGGGTCAGTGCAACCAGGGAGGCAACCAGGATCGTAAATGACACAAAATATGCCAGCATGACGCCATAATCAAGGCTGCGTAACAGGTCGGGGCCAAAAATATCCAGTATGACGCGCAAGATGGAAAACACACCGACCTTGACAACTGCCACGCCATGCAGAAATGAGCTGACTGGTGCCGGAGCCACCATTGCGGCTGGTATCCAAGCGTGAAATGGCATAATACTGGCTTTTGCAAATCCGGCAATAAACAGACAAAAAATCAAAGCCAACATGGGGGCAGACGCCTTGCCAGTCAGAATACCTCCTGGCGTAAAATCCAGGCTGCCGACTGCCATGTAGGTCATGATAACCGCCGGCAATGCGAACATGATCGAGGTGCCGACTATATAGCTCAGATACTTGCGCCCTGCACTCCTGACCCTGCAATCCTGATCATGGGTTACCAGCGGATAGGTGGCCAGGGAGAGTATCTCGTAAAACATGTACATGGTCAGCAGATTTGCCGCGAATGCCACACCAATTGTGGCTGACATGGCCAGTGAAAACGAGGTGTAGTATCTTGTTTTTGAATGCTTTTTTAACTTGCTAAGATAGCCGAACGAGAAAAATGACGTGCAAATCCAGAGGAATGAAGCCACCAAAGCAAAAAGCATACCCATGGCATCAACACGAAAGGCTATCGGAAGACCAGGCAGCACATCCACAAAAGTCCAGACGAACCCCTGTCCTGACAGCACAGAGGGCAGCATGGACGCAATCAGTGCGAATTTGCCCAGTGAAATCAACAAAGTCCAGCTTTCCCTCAATATGGGCTTGCGTTTGGAAAGGGTGATGGGAATTGTGCCCAGCAGCGAGATCATTACTGCGGCCAGCGGTATGTAGGAGTGGGTGTAGGTCATGATATCAGCCAGGGCTCCCAAACAGCAGTGCAATTTACCAAATCAAAGGAATTTTAAAATTCCTGTACGGACAAATCTTACGATAGGGCCGGAACTAAGACCAACCAGGATCAGGGAAGCTGCTGACACTAGCAATGGAGCCAGCATCATCATCGGAGCTTCATTGGATGGTGTAGCCTTAAACAGAATTTCAGCCTGTTTATCTTCCATGTCACGCAGATACCCGAACTCGATTATCCGGAAAAATAGAGCCACACTTGCCAGACTGCTGAACAGAAGTGCGGCAACAAACTCCCAATGACCAGTCTCTATACCGCCCATCAGCAGATACCACTTGCTGAAAAAACCGCAGGTTGGCGGAATGCCGATGATAGAAAGTCCTGCCAGCACAAAGGCTGACATGGTCAGGGGCATCTTGCGGCACAGTCCGTTCAGATTATCAAAAGAAAGACTGCCGATACGGCTCGACATGGCAGCGGCGGCCAAGAACAGACAAAGCGTCATAAGTGCGTCGTTAACAATGTGCAAAACCGCTCCGGTCATCCCCTGACCATTGGCCAGCCAGATCCCGCCAACCATGTAACCGACCTCAGCCACAATGATATAAGAAAACATGCGACGCAGTTCGCGTTGTCCGAGTGCAAGGGATGACGCACAGATTATGGCCGCGGAAGCTGCCCAGACCATGCCGGACTGAACGGCCTGATGGGTATAGAAAACATATTCAGGTGTAAACACGCTCAAAATAACGCGCACAATCAGATAGATAGTGACCTTGGTCATCAGAGGCGCAATCATCATGCTGGCACTGGTCGGAGCAAACGAATAGGCATTGGGTAGCCAGCCATGCAACGGGAAAAAAGCCATCTTGATACAAAGGCCCACCAGCACGAATGCAAAAGCCGTAGCCAGCGCCGGACCATGGTTGACAGTACCGATGATCCGGGCGATATCAGCCATATTCAGAGAACCGGTAATCATGTAAAGATAGCCGACCCCCAGCAGATAGAAACAGGCGCCGATCGAACCCAGAATGATATAGTTGAAGCTGGCCAGAGGAGCACGCCCCTTGCCCATGGCAATCAAACCGTAGGTGGTGATCGAGGTAATCTCCAGCAACACATAAAGGTTGAACGCATCCGCAGTCAGCACCAACCCCATCATGCCGGCCACCTGGATCAGGTATAAAGTAAAGAAAAGGTGTTCACGACCTGGGAATTCACGCCGAGCCCAGGCGTTGGCTGAAAAGGTAGCAATCAACGCAATAACAGATATCAGCAACAGCATCATGGAGCTCAAGGGATCAACCAGCAACTCAATGCCATAGGGGGGCTTCCAGTTGCCGACCGTGTAAGAAAAGGCCCCTTCGCTGGCTACTCGCACAAGCACCAGAACCGAACCAATAGTCGAGAAGAGTAGCGGCCCGACAGTCAGTGGCAATACCCAGTAACGTGACAGCCGACCCATAAGGTTGAGGGCAAAGGCTGAAAGAAGTGGTACTGCCATGACATACATGTGCAGGTTGCTGTATGAGTTCATCGATCAAGCTTCTCCAGAATCTCGTCCTCTTCCAGGGTGCCGTATTCACGGTAAATGCGGATCATGACGGCCAGTGCTACACCGGTTACACTGACCGAAACAACGATGGCAGTCAGCATAAGTACATGTGGCAGCGGATTAAGAATCTGTACCGGGTCAACCCCGTTGGCAAGTGTACCAGCCTTGTCCAGAATTGGGATAGCAGCTCCCCGTTTAACCCCCATTGAGATAAAAAACAGGATGATAGCGGTTTGAAAGATATTCATCCCCAAAAGTTTCTTGACCAGATTACGTTTACCGATCATGGCATACAGGCCAATCATCATCAGGATGACATAGATCCAGTAGTTGTACTTGGCCACAATTCCTGAAACCAAATCAGTCATGTCACAGCCCCTTGTCCATGTCACCACCCGAACTCAGATCCCAGTACAGGGACAACATGATGCTCATGACGGCAAAACCGACACCAATTTCCACAATAAAGATCCCCAGCGAGCGCCATTCAATCGGACCAATCGGCAAAATGCTATTCAAGGCAGCATAGTCCAGAAAAAGACCTCCAACCAAGGCGCAAAGAATAGCAGTACCTGTGTAGATCAGCACACCGATATTGGCCATCACAGCATTCATCGATTCTGAAAATGACTTGAGGGTCTTTTCTAGATCAAAGGCAAGCGAGAGCAGGATGAATGAAGCACCCAGAACCACACCGCCCTGGAAGCCTCCGCCCGGACTGTAATGACCGTGGGCGATCACATACAGTCCGAACAGTTGAATAAAGGGCGCCATGATGCGAACCGAAACACGGATGATCTGGTTGTCGCCGAACTTGCGCTTGGCCGCCTTCTTACGGATCAGGTTCAATGCCTGCTCCTTCTCAGCACGCATATTACCGCCATGCCGGCACAGAAGATGACCACGGTTTCAAACATGGTGTCGTAGCCGCGATAGTCCCCCAATACTGCAGTGACAATGTTCGGAACATGGGTTTCAAAGACAGTTTGCTTGATATAATAGGATGAGACATGGCTGTTGGCCGGAGACGCCGGATCACCCCAGGGAGCAAAGTCCTGTACGCCATAAAGCAGAATGGCTCCGGTAAGCAGGGATGCAAACAATGCAAATATCTTCAATCTTTGCTCCTCCTGCTGGTATGAAGAATTGCGCCAATATAAAGCACTGTGCTGACACCGGCGCCGACAGTAGCTTCGGTAAAGGCCACATCAACAGCCCCCATACTAGCCCAGAGCAGGCACATCAGAAAACTGTAGACACCAAAGATAACCGCAGCACTCAACAGATCTTTCATCATGATCGTAGAAACAGCACAGATAAGTACGAGGGCCAGTATCAGCAAATCGATCAACCAGGTCATGGACTCCGATCCTCCCTGGTCCAAGGCTTGACACCATTAATCAGCGCACTCTCGGTAATCGAATGGGCAGCAGTGGGACTGGCAATAAAGACAAAAACCAGAATGGCAAGCAGTTTCAAACTGGTCAGCAGATTTGGTAATGTAACATCCTGCAGTGTATAGAGAATTACCGCAACCAGAATCAGCATCAGACCCAGCGTGTCGCATTTGGACGCGGCATGCATACGCGTGTAGAAATCAGGCAGCCGCAGTATGCCAATCACGGCAATAACAAAGAACAACACACCTGTTATCAGAAATAATGAAATCAGTGCCGGCATATCAAAATCCCGTCAATTTTTGTCGTCCCTGCTGTCCAGAAATACACGCTTGCTGCGCAGCAGATACTTGGTGGAGCCGATAGTGGCAATAAAGTTCAGCAGGGCATAGGCTAGGGCAATATCCACGAACATGGCCAGGTTGTTGTACAGGATACCGATCAAAAGCAATATCACCGTAGCATGTGTGCCGATGACATTACCGCCGAGGATGCGGTCAAGAACAGACGGCCCACTGATAACCCTGTACAGGCAAAGCAGTATCAGAACAAGCAGAATCACTGCGCAGCAGAGCACTACCAGATGAATCATAAGTGTGACTCCAGTGCCTTGATGATCCTCTCTTCCATTTCACCTGGCAGAGACTCGGCCGACGCCTTTGTCAGGGCATAAACAGTGAATTCGTCCTTGTTAGTGAATACAGTAATGGTTCCAGGGGTCAGTGTGATTGACTGGGCAAAGGTTACTCTGGAAAATTCGCCTTTCAGTCGGGTTTTAAAATGTACAATACCGGGATCAATCAGATCAAGCATGCGCGGGGAAAGTACGATACGGGCCACATCGATACAGGCAACTATAATGGCCCAGAACAACCAGGGCAGATACGCCATCATTCCAAGGAACTGCTTTAACCAAGGCTGGTCACCTGCCCCCCAGAAAAGCAGGTTACGACTGAGTCCGGTGACAATTGCGCAGGAGATCAGCCCCATAGTAAGATGAAAAGCGTCAAACATGCCAGACAATGCAACCCAGAAGACAAACATGATAATAAATGTGGCAATACCCGACATCACAATAAAACTCCGTTTTGCTGCAAAGACAGTATTGGCAACGTTTGGCAACGTTAAAATCAATATCATACTGTTTCAATGAGGGGCAAGTAGAATCTGAAACACTAGAAACCGACAACCGGCATACTGAGTATCAACTAATAAACGACCAAATCTTTACAGACAGAAAGGATTACACCCGTGCAAAAATGATCATATATCTGCATACAAAGTGCCAAAGCAGAAATAGCATTAACAAACTGATTCAACGTAACATTTTTACGTCATGCAATAACAGACAACCAGAAGGGTATAACATTTCGAATAATACAGTTAAAAAGGCATATGGGCGGGTTCATTCCTTGCTTACTTCTGCTGTAGCATGGATTTGAGCTTCTGGCGGTAGGCAACAATACTGACCTGGGCATTGGCGAACTGCTGAATCACCTCAAGCATCCTGAGCGTTGGTGTCTGCGACGGTCTGGCGCCAAAGTCCGCATACACCATGGTCACGACCTTGCCGGCACGCAATAGTGGCAACAACAGCACTTCCAGACTTTCCGGAGCGCCAATCCGGCTGTAAAGTGTGTGCCGGCAGGCTGAATCACTGTGAAAACCATAATAAATCTGTCCTGTTGTCAAAGCTTCCTGCAAGATCAACTGATCGTCAAATGGTATCTTCAATGACAGGGGGGCATCCCCGTCCGCCACGACACCTGAAGATTGCACGGCAACAAGTTCCGAAGCAGAGAGATTAAAAACTATGACCCGATCAAACTGTTCACGCAGACAGGTTACGAGCGTCTCACATATCTCCTGATTCGTTCTGCATCTGTGCATTCTGTTAAGACATGCAAAATAGAGCAGTTCCTCCCTGAGAATAAATCGGGGAGACAATCGTCTGAGAAAAGCCCCCAGGTTGTTGCAGAACAATATGGATTGCTGCAGATAGTCCTGCGGTGAACATGTGCGACATGGTCGCGGGATGACTGCCCTGACGCCAGTGGCCAAGGCAGGCAGAGCCACTTTGGACCACATATGTGAACAGGTGACAAGCACATAAGACATCCGGGCATGTTGCAGGTACTCAGCAAATGGCAGCTCCCCATTGGCTGACAGCTCGCCATGGGGCAGATCAACCATCAAAACCGGATACAGATCCTGACACTGCAACAAACGGATATTGATATCGACCATGGAGTTGTCTTCCGAGCAGATCACATAGATATCCTGCTGCTGGCAGACAGTACGAATCATGGTGGAAAGCAGCCGGGAGCTGGTGATGGCCAGAACGGCCAGCCCCCGGGACTCCGCAACGGACTCATCTGTATCAGCATGTCCAATACCGGCAAGGATCGTCGCTATTTGCCGTTTCTGGTCATTTGTTGCATCCGAAAACTCATCAAGAACGAGACGGCGAATCACCTCCGGGGTACGATACCCCTGATCGGCACCTGACTGGAGCCTTTTACGCTGCTCGGCATACTGCTGCAAAGACGCTGCGACCTTGTCAGGTAAGACATTTAAGTCGCCCTCCCCCGATTCTGTATCCGCTTCTACGAGCCGGACGCCAGATAACCCGGCAATTGAGAGAATATCGTCCATCTTGCCGTCACGCATTTTCTCATCAAAGATGCGCAGAGCCTCCATGACAACGGCCTGCGCATTCAGCAGTACCTGCTGTTGGAAACGGGACTTTGAGTATGGCTGGCCTGCTCCTGTTCCTGTGTCGGACAGATTTGTGTTGTCGAGAGCAAATTGTCCGCTCTTCCAGGTAAGAGTTTCCACGATGGTCATCTCGATCAAAGCTTCAATACCGTTATAAGCCTCGGCCTCATCGATCATTTCATTTTCCAGAAGGGTCAATACCAGTGGTTTACGATCCCTGCCGGCCTGCTTCTGAATCTCAAGCGCCCTTGTGAGCTGTTCGTCCGTGATAGCACCGGCGCTGACCAGCACCTGACCGATGCGCACACGTCCGTCCAGATAACTGGCGCTGACCAGGTCACCGTTGTGAAACACTAGCTGGCTTTCGCCTTTTTCACTGGAAAGCCTGAGCACACCGGAATTGCGGGTGCCATGCATCAGCTGAATGATGTCGATGATGGGAAAGTTTTTCAGATCACCAGAGATTGACATGATCCATCCTCAGGAAAAAACAGCATTGATAATATTATGAGATGGTTATATCACACTTGCGGAGTATAAACAGAGAAACCGCCGTCCCAGGAATTGCGGAACAGCGGTTTCGGCCATCAGACATGTCGAACGGGTCATGGTTCAGGCACAGAGACTCTGCCATATAGCCCACGAGCTGCCTCAAAAAGGGCGATACCACCAGCTACCGATGCATTCAGCGAACCCACCCCGCCATAGAGCGGAATCGACATCATTTGATCGCACTGTCTGGCCACCAGTTGTCTGATACCATCTCCCTCACTGCCAACCACAATGGCCACATTGCCGGAAAAACGGACATCGTAGAGCGACTGACGCGCCCCGCCCTCCAAACCGTAAACCCAGAAACCATTACGTTTCAAGACATCTATGGCCTTGGTCAGATTAACCACCCGCACAACCGGGACGGTTTCAACAGCCCCGGCAGATGACTTTTCAGCCGTTGCAGTGATGCCGCAGGCCCGGTCCTTCGGAATTACGACGCCCCCTGCCCCGGCACAGGCTGCTGTACGGATCAGCGCTCCCAGGTTGTGAGGATCCTGAATGCCATCCAGAAGCAGAAGCAGTATGTTTTTGCCAGAAGCCGCCACTAGCATGTCATCCAGTTCGGTATAGGCAAAGGTGGCCACCTTTAAGGCCATGCCTTGATGGTGAGACGATCCGCACAGGCGGGTAAGATCCTCACGTTCGCGCCTGATAACCCTGGCTCCCCGCTGCCTGGCCAGCTCAATGATACCGTCCGCACGATGATCGCTTGCGTTGGACTGCACATACAGTTCATGCACTTCCCTCGTCCCGCGCAGGGCTTCACGTACCGGATTGACCCCAAAAACCAGTTCTTCTTTCATTATGGACACCCCGCCACGATCTCTTCCACAATCATCTCCGCCGCTTTGACCGGGTCGGCGGCCTTTGCAATCGGGCGTCCGATCACAAGATAATCGGCTCCAGCCCTGACCGCCTCGGCCGGGGTCATAACCCGTTTTTGGTCATCCATCTCGGCAAAGACCGGACGCACACCTGGAGTAACAACCAGAAAGTCCGGACCACAGGTCTCACGAATCAGTTCAATTTCAAGCGGAGAGGCAACAACGCCGTCCATACCAGCTTCCTGTGCCAATCGGGCCAGCCGAACCACCATCTTGTCCACGGCATGCCCAATCCCCACCTGCTGCAAGGTTTCAGCCGTTGAGGATGTCAGAATAGTCACCGCCAGCAGTTTCGGACGCTGCACCCCGGTCTGCCTGTGGACCTCGTTGACGGCAGTCCGCATCATCTCCAGCCCGCCCAGGGCGTGCAGATTAACCAGTTCCACCCCCAAACGAGAAGCAGCCACCATGGCCTGGGCCACGGTATTGGGGATATCGTGATACTTGAGATCAAGGAACACTTTGCCTCCGCGGTCAAGCACAGCTTCGACTGAAGCAGGGCCGCAGGCGGTAAAGAGCTCCTTGCCGATCTTGAACATGCCCACCTTGCCGGAAAGCATGGCGGCATAACGATTGACATCGTCCAGTCCCTTCACATCCAGGGCAAATATAATCTTTTCACGTGCCTGTTCAGGTGTCATTTTATCCTCTGTTTGCCACAGAGAACACAGAGTTCACAGAGAAGTTAACCACATAATAACCATGAAAATTAATGCAATATTCCCTTTAAATACATCTAAAAAATAAGCATCTTTCTCTGTCGATTAGATTACTAATTGTATTTTCCTCTGTGTACTCTGTGCCCTCTGTGGCAGAAATGATTTATCTTTCCCAGATTTCCTTCTTCTCCTTGCCCAGGTAAGCCCGCTTCACCTCGGCATTCTCCATCAACTCATTTGCAGGTCCTTCCAGTATGACCTTGCCGGTTTCAAGCACATAGCCGCGATCAGCCAGTTTCAGGGCTGCCTTGGCATTCTGCTCTACCAGCAGGATGGTAGTGCCGTATTCATGCCGCAGCTGTTCAAGCACCTTGAAGATTTCCTGCACCACCAGCGGAGCAAGCCCCATGGAAGGCTCATCCAGCAGCAGTATGGACGGCTTGGCCATCATCGCCCTGCCAATGGCCAGCATCTGCTGCTCACCGCCGGACATTGTTCCAGCCATTTGCCTGCGCCGTTCCTGGAGACGCGGAAAAAGGGTGTAAATTCCATCCATATCCCGCTTGATCGAATCACGTTTTTCTCCTGCCCGAAAACGGAGATAGGCACCCAGCTCCAGATTGTCTTCAACCGAAAGCGGCTTGAAAACCTGACGCCCCTCCGGGACCTGAGAAATACCCAGCTTGACGATACAGTCGGCGGAGAGGGTCCTGATCGGGGTTTTGCGGAATTCCAGTTCACCGTCAGCTGCAGGTGTAATGCCGGAGATGGTATTGAGAATGGTGGTCTTGCCGGCGCCATTGGCACCGATCAGCGTCACTATCTCTCCCTCACCCAGATGGAGTGAAACATTCCTGAGGGCATGCACCTTGCCGTAATAGGTATTGATGTTTTTAAGTCTCAACATATGGTCAGTTCATGGTTGATTATTCGCGGTAAAAAAACAGTAGAAAACAGATTCACTCATCGACACCCAGATAAGCGGCCACCACATCCGGATTGTCCTGTATCTGGCGTGGCGTGCCTTCGGCCAGCTTCCTGCCCAGGTTCAGCACCACGATCCGGTCACAGATATCCATGACCAGCTCCATATCATGTTCAACCAGCATGACCGTGACACCCATGTCACGGATCTGCCTGATCAGCGCCGCCAGCCCCATGGTTTCCCTGCTGTTCAAACCTGCCGCCGGCTCATCCATCAGCAGAATCCTGGGCTGCAGCGCCATGGCCCGGGCAATCTCCAGCAGCCGTCCCTTACCAAAAGGCAGATTGCCGGCCTCGACATCTGCCAACTCTGCAATACCGGCAAACTCAAGCCACTTAACAGCCTCGCCGCGGATCTGCCTTTCTTCACGCATGGCCCAGGGCATTCTCAGGGAACAGGCCAATAGTCCGCTGCGGCTTCTGGTGTGCAGACCGACCATCACATTTTCCAGCACAGTCATGTTGGCAAAAAGCTCAATATTCTGAAAGGTGCGCACAATGCCAACAGTAGCCAGTTTTTCGGGCGGCAGGCCGGAGACATCACGGCCTTCGAACAACACCCGTCCACTGGTCTGGCTGTAGATACCGGTGACAATGTTGAACAGGGTTGTCTTTCCGGCGCCGTTAGGGCCGATCACGCCGGTAATATCACCCGCGGATGCAGTGAAGCAGACATCCTCCAATGCGGTAACACCGCCAAATATCTGGGTAACACCCTGCAATTCAAGCATCAGCGGCATTCCCCCTTCTGGAGGCAAGCTTGCGATAGATCTCCGGCACACCCCGCACCAGCCCGCCCGGCATGAACATGACCATCACGATCAGCAAAATGCCATAGATAACGATGTCATAATCATGGGCTGCCCTCAGGAATTCCGGCAGCAAGGTTAACAGTGCAGCCCCGAGAAACGAGCCGTAAACACTTCCCAGACCGCCGATCACCACCATGGTCAGCAGCTCCACGGAAAAATGAAAGCCAAATGATGCCGGAGCCAGAAATGTCATGGTATGGGCATACAGACTGCCAGCCAAAGAGCAGATAACCGCTGACAGGGTGAATATCTGTACCTTGAGCAGTCTTGCATTGACACCGACCACGCGGGCCGCCACCTCAGAATCATGCACTGCGCGCAAGGCACGACCGATCCGGGACCCAGCCAGGTTCAGTGAAAACAGAACCACCAGCAGAGTAAAAAACCAGATCAGGTAATAGTTCTTAAGATCAGAATCGAAAACAAATCCGCCCAGGGAGAGATTGGGAATGCCGGACAGACCGGATGGTCCGCCGGTGAGGGTGACTGTTTCGTTAAAAGCAATATAGATGATAATCCCCAGCCCCAGGGTGGCCATGGCCAGATAATGCCCTTTCAGCTTCAGAATCGGAAAACCGATTCCAAAAGCCAGCAGCCCGACCACCAGCGCAGCCAGCGGCATGGCCAACCACGGGTTCAGACCTGAGATCGTAGTAAGCGCACCGGAGATATAGGCGCCAAGACCGAAGAAACCGGCATGGCCAAGTGATATCTGGCCGGCATAACCCAACAGCAGGTTAAGTGCCACCGCCAGCATGGTGTTTATCCCAACAAACACCATCACATTCAGCATGTAGCCCCCCTGGAGGGCCAGCGGCAACAACAACATGGGGATTGCAAACAGCAGAAATTTCATCAGTTCACGTTTCAAACCGCTAGACCCTCTCCGTGTCGGACTTGCCGAACAGTCCCTGCGGCCTGACAAAAAGGATCAGGAGCAGAATGATAAAGGCAATGGCGTCCTTGTAACCGGACGAGATCAGACCCGCACCAAGCGACTCCAGCACTCCCAGAATCAGTCCGCCCAGTACCGTTGCCATGCCACTGCTCATGCCGCCAATGATAGCAGCACAGAACCCCTTCAGACCCAGCATAATGCCGACATCAAAGGATGTCATGGTCAGCGGCGCCACAATGATGCCGGCCATGGCTCCCATTCCGGAGCTGATCACAAATGAGATCAGCACCATGCGGCGCACATCGATGCCGACCAGACTGGCAGCCCGCCGGTTGTAAGAACAGGCACGCATGGCCTTGCCACTGACCGTGTGGTAGAAATAGTATTTGTTCAGGGCGATGATGATCAGCGTAATCGCCAGAATCCACAGATGCTGCGGCAGAATGGTGGCGCCGCCAACCCCAATTGGCGTCTCACCGCTAAAGGGTTGCAGCGCATGGGTGTCCTTGCCCCACAGCAGCATGGCCAGGCCACGCATCAGGATACTGCCGCCGATGGTGATGATAACCAGATTGATCGGCGTGGGCTGACGTAGCGGTTTGATAGCCAGGCGTTCAAAGAGCAATCCGGCTGCGGCCGAAACCAGCACAGCGCATGGTATGGCAGCCCAAAGCGGCAGCTTCAACAGTTGCAGAAAAAACAACGCCAGCATCCCCCCCAGCATGACGAACTCACCCTGGGCAAAATTGATAATGCCGGTAGCATTATAGATGATTGAAAAACCAATGCCGATCAGCGCATAGATTGCGCCAGATGAAAGCCCGGAGAGTACATATTGGAGTATATGATCAAACTGCATTTTGCCTCTTGGATGAAAACCGGGAGCCACAACCTGCCGCAGCTCCCGGAATTGCGATTGTCTGGTCTCGCCGGGGAGATCTGATAATACTGTTTATTTGACGAGCTTCCAGCCCTTGTTGTTAACCTCGACCAGCACGAAGGCATCCTTGCCTAGACCGGCATGATCAGCAGGTGAATAACTGAATGTACCGCCAATCCCTGAAAACTGACTGGTTTTTTCAAGCTGGTCACGGATCGATAAGGCGTTGTTGCCGCCCCGCTCGATGGCGCCTTTGATCAGCATGACCGCATCCCAGGCGTGGCCGCCAAAATGGTCGCCCTCGGTATTGTACGCCTTTTGGTAGCTGCCGATATAGGAAAGCAACGCCTTCTTCTGCGGATCGACATCCGGTAGCTGTGACGCGACAATCACCTTGCCGGAAGGCAGTTTCAGACCTTCTGCGGCATCACCAGCCAGTTCGATGAATTTCCGGGAGGAAACACCGTGACTCATGAACAGTGGGATATTAATGCCAAGCTGTCTGGCGTTTCTGGCAACCAGGGCTGGTCCGGGATTGGTACCCCAACAGATGATCGCCTGTGCCTGACTGCTGCGGATCTTGGTCAGTTGTGCTGACATGTCCGTATCTTTGGGCCCATAGGTTTCATCCAGCACTATTGTAATGCCCTGTTTATCGGCCTGAGCCTTCAGCTGTTCACGACCGGAGGCACCGAAACCATCAGAAACCGTCAGTATGGCGACCTTGGTCTGGTTGTTCTGTTTCAGATAGTCATAGATCCTGTTCACAGCCAGTGAGTCGTTCTGGGCAGTTTTGAAAACCCATTTTTTTACAGGATCAGTAATTTTGATGCCGGCTGCACATGAGATCAGCGGCACCTGTTCCTTCTCAACCACCGGTATGACCGCCATGCTCTCGCCCGTGGTACTCGGTCCAATGATAGCCACCACCTTGTCGTTTCTGATCAGCTTTGTGGCAAGCTGTACTGCCTTGGTTGTATCGCCGACTGTATCGTAGACCACCAGTTCCAGCTTGCGTCCCTTGATACCACCTTTGCGGTTGATCTCGTCAACCAGCATCTGGGCGGTATTCCGCTCCGGCTCCCCCAGAAAAGCGGCCGGACCGGTGACGGCAAACAGTCCACCGATTCTGAGCGGACCATCATCCTGCTTTGAACAACCGCAGATCATCATGGCCAAGGCACAACAAAACAGCTTCTTCAACATGACAGCACCCTCCAGAACAGATGATATGAGATAATTACTGATATGTCAGATTTACTTGATAAGTTCCCAGTTTCCGGCTCGCACCCGCACCATTTCAAAGGCGGATAGATCCAGGCCGTTATGATCACTTTCCGACATGTTAAAAATACCGGAAACACTCACCACCCCTTTTGCCTGTTCAATGCCGGCACGAATCTGCTCAGGGGTAGCACCTTTGCTGGCAATGGCACTGGCAAGCAGCTTGATGGCGTCATAGGCATATCCGCCGAAGGTGGAGGCCTCGGCATTAAAGGCCTTTTTGTAGGCGCTGTTGTAGTCGCTCAACACCTTGGCCTGGGGATGATCCAGGGAAAGTGATTGATAGATAGCCAGCCGACCTGCCGGTAACAGGACACCCTCAGCCGCGTCAGCCCCGGCCAGTTCGATATACTTCTTGGAGGCCACGCCGTGGCTCATATACAGGGGAATGTCAATACCCAGCTGCTTCACATTCCTGGTCACAACAGCCGGTCCGGGATTTGTACCCCAACAGATGATTGCATCCGGTTTGATGCTGCGGATCTTGGTCAACTGGGCAGTCATGTCAGTATCCTTGGGGCCGTAAACCTCATCGGCCACGATGCTGAGCCCCTTGCGGGCAGCCAGTTCTTTCAACTGTTCCCTGCCGGATGAACCATAGGAATCAGTGACCGTCAACAGGGCAATCTGCTTACGTTTCTGCCCTGCCATATGCATCAGAATCTTTTCCGCCGCCAAATAATCATTGGCCGGTGTTTTGAAGACCCACTTTTTGACCGGATCGGTAATCTTGATGCCGGCGGCACAGGATATCAGCGGCACCTGCTCCTTTTCAGCTATCGGGATCAAGGCCATGCTCTCTCCGGTCGTACTCGGACCAATGATCGCGACCACCTTGTCGTTTTTGATCAGCTTGTTGGCAAGCTGGACCGCCTTGGTTGTGTCGGCTGCCGTATCATACACGATCAGCTCAAGCTTGCGCCCGTTGATACCCCCGTTGCGGTTGATCTCATCCACCATCATCTGGGCGGTATTCTTTTCAGGCTCGCCCAGAAAGGCAGCCGGCCCTGTCACTGCCAACAAAGCGCCAATTTTGATCGACTCCTGCCCCTGTTTGGAACATGAGCAAAACATCAGGGATACCACCACCAACATCACTAACGACAATAGTCTACGCATCACCAACCCCCGAATTATGTTCAAAGCATCACGATTACTGTCACACTGTGTTACTGCATAAATCGTAACTAATTTCCATCCGGAAGCTCCGGATGAGAAAATATTGGTTTCCGATTTGGAAAGCGGGGATTTTTTCTCCTGACAAGAAAATCAAGGTTTTGTGCGGAGGCGTACACAGGTACGCCGCACAAGCAAAACCGAAGATTGACGCCGCCAGGGGGAAAAAGCACCCTTTCCGGACGGAAACTAACTACATGCTGTAAAGCCGTTCCCCCCTGAGTACGCTGAAGCCGTTGCGTGTCAAAGAGGTGATGGCCTTGTCGGTTTCATCAAAACGGAAAATGATCACGGCATTGCCACCACTGCGCTCGACAAAGGCATACATGTATTCCACATTGATGCTGTCCGTATCCAGCGACTGCAGGATGTTGGCCAGCCCACCCGGCGTATCTGGTACTTCCACCGCCACAACTTCGGTCTTGTTGACAGTAAAACCCTTATCCTTCAGAATCTGCTTGGCCTTTTCCGTGTCATTAACGATCAGGCGCAGTATGCCGAAATCACTGGTGTCCGCCAGCGACAGCGCCCTGATATTGATGCCGGCATCGCCCAGGATGCGGGTAATCTCTGCCAGACGGCCGGATTTGTTTTCAATGAAAATGGATATCTGCTCTGCTTTCATGGTTTGCCTCCGTTATCCCGTCGGCCGTGCCCGTTGACCGTGTCCGTCATCAACGAATGAACGACGGTTCCCGGATCACAGACACGGATAACGCTGTTAAATATGCCTGTTGTCAATAACCCTCTTGGCCTTGCCTTCGCTGCGCTCGATCGATTTGGGTTCCACCAGCTTGGCCGTGCATGTCACACCCAGCATATCCTTGATCTCTTTCTCAATACGCTTGGAAAGCTGCTGCAGCACCTTGATCTCATCCGAGAAGAGCCGTTCATCAACCTCAACCTGTACTTCCAGCGTATCCAGGTTATCCTTGCGGTTCACGATCAGCAAATAATGGGGTTCAACACCCTCTATGCCCACCAGCACGGATTCGATCTGGGACGGGAAGATATTAACACCGCGGATGATCAGCATGTCATCCGAACGGCCACTCATCCTGGTAATCCGGGCATGGGTACGACCACAAACGCATGGCTCATAACTGATGCTGGTAATATCGCGTGTCCGGTAACGGATCAGCGGGATTCCCTGTTTGGTGATGGTGGTGATGACCAATTCGCCCCGCTCGCCTTCTGCCACGCGCTGGCCGGTCTCGGGATTGATGATCTCCGGAATGAAGTGATCTTCCCAGACATGCAACCCTTTTTTCGCCTGATGGCATTCAATCGCCACACCCGGCCCCATAATCTCGGAAAGGCCATAGATATCGATGGCAGAGAGGTTAAGCTTGTCTTCGATCTCGCCGCGCATCGCCTCGGACCATGGTTCGGCCCCGAAGATGCCGACACGCAGCTTCAGGTTGCGGAAATTGACGCCCTCCTCATTGGCAGCCTCAGCCATGAACAATGAATAGGACGGCGTACAGGTCAGTACAGTAGAGCCAAAGTCCTGCATGATCATGATCTGTTTCTTGGTATTGCCACCCGAGATGGGAATAACTGATGCCCCCAGACGTTCGGCTCCATAATGGGCACCTAGACCACCGGTGAACAGGCCATAGCCGTAGGCATTGTGAATAATATCCCCTTTGTGGGCGCCGGCCGAGGCAAACGACCTGGCCATCAGCTCCGACCAGATATGGATATCGCTGGCGGTATAGCCCACCACCGTCGGTTTGCCGGTTGTACCGCTGGAGGCATGGATACGCACGATCTCTTCCATCGGCGCGGCAAAAAGACCGTACGGATAGGAATCACGCAAATCCTGTTTGGTGGTAAAGGGAAGTCGCTGCAGATCGTCCAGAGATTTGATATCTGCAATCCTGACACCAGCTTTTTCAAAAGATGCCCTGTAAAACGGTACGTTGGCATACACCCTCTCCAGCACGTCCTTAAGTCTTTTCAGCTGTATGGCCTCCAGGGCCGGACGGGGCAGGGTTTCAAATTCCTCATTGAAAAACATGTTCACAACCTCTCAAAGAATTTAGATTGGGAGTACAACAGCTACAGGGAACGCCCTTTGAGAAATGCCTTCAGGTTGACTTCGACCGCCTTGGATGGCACCATTTTCTCCACCGCCTTGAGCCAAAAGGATTCAGCAATGTCCAACCGCCGGGAAACCGCCCCCAGCATGACAATATTGGCTGTCCTGATATTGCCGGACTCTTCGGCCACCTTCTGACAATCAATCAGGGTGAACTCCGGAAAAAGGGACTGCATGTGGACATCCAGGTTTTCCGGATACTTTTCCTGTCCCATCAGAACGGCCGGCGGCAAAATGCGCAAGTTATTAGCAATCACGACGGCTCCCTGCCTAAGTAAAGGTAGACAACGGCAGGTTTCCATCAGTTCGAATCCGAAGAGGATATCACCCTCTCCTTCCGGCACAATCGGTGAAAAGACCTGTTTGCCAAAACGCACATGGGAAACCACACTGCCGCCGCGCTGCGACATGCCGTGAATTTCGCTCTTCTTAACCTCATATCCGGCCAGCATGGCGGTTTCAGACAAGATTTCGGATGCCAGCAGAATACCCTGGCCACCGACCCCCACCAGCAGAACGTTAGTTATCCTGTCTTTCATTTTTGCCTCCCGATTGCATCGAATTTGCATAGCTGACGGCACAGATCGCAACCGGTGCAAAGTGACGGGTCAATATACGCCTTGCCCTTTTCTCCTTCAGCCTGACGCCACTCTATGGCGGGACAACCGATCCTGAGGCACGCACGGCAGCTCGCGCAGCGATCCGTATCCACACACAGCGCCTCGGCCCGCTGAAAAACACCTTCCCGCTTGACCAGTACGCACGGTTTGTTGGTAATAATCACCGAAGGCTCTGGCCGGTTCATCTCCTCATGGATCGCGGCCCTGGTCTCTTCCAGATTGTAGGGGTTAACCGTGCGGACGTGTTTGACGCCCAGCGCCCGGCACAGATCGGGGAAATTCACAGCATTTGTCGGATCCCCCATCAGGGTGAACCCGGAAGCCGGATTGTCCTGGCGTCCGGTCATGGCAGTGATGCGATTGTCGAGGATGATTACGGTAGCGGGCGCCTGGTTGAAAACCATGTCCATCAAACCGTTAATACCGGTATGCAGAAAGGTGGAATCACCGATAACAGCCACCACCTGTTTCTGTTCCTCCAGCGAAATGACCTTGGACAGACCGGTAGCCATGCCGATCGAGGCCCCCATGCATACACATGTATCCATGGCTGACAACGGCGGCATGAAGCCCAAGGTATAACAGCCGATATCCCCGGAGACATAGGCCTTGAGCTGGTTAAGACTGTAAAACACGCCGCGGTGCGGGCATCCAGGGCACATATTGGGCGGACGCGGCGGCAGTTTGGGAAGCGGTGAAGTAGAAACAGGCGCGCTATCAGGTGCAGACGGCATCACACCAGCCAGGCTAAAGGCCTTCACCAGGCGTTCTGGCGTCAGCTCACCGCAGCGGGAAGTATATTCCTTGCCGCTTACCGCAATGCCCATGGCTTTTACCTGCTCTTCAATGAACGGATCCAACTCTTCAACCACCAGCAGCCTGTCCACGCTGGCGGCAAACTGCCTGATCAGCCCATCGGGCAGCGGATTGAC
>DAONZY010000023.1:0-4460 GCA_035407085.1 Deltaproteobacteria bacterium
ATCGAACAGACGCGGATTGATGTTCGCGCCACGAGCCAAAACAGGGCCTTTGCCCAGAGCCACCTCACCGTTATGTTTCTTTTCCACATCCGGCTGATCCGTGGCAAAATCCACCTCAACACAGATGCCCAGATCGGGATTGACCGTGTAGCAACTGGTGGTGCCGCCGCGCAGACCAATCTCTTCCTGTACTGAAGACACACCGTAAAGGTCTACATTCAGCTTTTTGCCGGAAGCCTTGACAAGTCGAAGCACTTCCGCAACGACAAAACAACCGGCCTTGTCGTCAAAACCACGCGACGAGACAATATCTCCATGCAACCGGGTAAATGTACTGTCAAAAGTGACCGCATCCCCCACCCGGACAAGTTTCTGGGCCTCTTTCTTGTCCTTGGCTCCGATGTCGATATACTGTGATTCCAGCTTGACCACCGTCTCACGATCCTTGTTATCCATCAGGTGAATCGGCTTTTTGCCAATCACGCCCGGCAAAACCCCATTGGAGGTATGGATATTTACCCGTTTGCCCGGCGTAAGATGGGCATCCACGCCGCCTACCGCGGCAAAAAACAGAAAACCCTTGTCATCGATATATTTGACCTGCAAGCCGATCTCATCGGTATGGCCGACAACCATCACACGCGGAAGGTCTTTGCCCTTGCCTTTGATGCTGGCAAACACATTGCCCATCACATCTGTGGTCAGTTCATCGCAGAAAGGGGCCACATATTCACGAAATACCCGTTGGGCCGGCTGTTCATAACCGGACGGGCTGGGAGCATCCAGCAGTTTTTCCAGAAACTTCAATGATTCTTTGCGCATTTGATAGTTACCTTTCTGTCCAATTTATTTGCTCTTGGCCGTATATGTACCATCCCAATCTTCATCCGGCGGATTGGCGATATACTCGCCACAGCGTTCGACGTAAAGCCGCGAGGGGCCATCCTGCCATGTTTGCGCAAGCCTGTCAAAGATCTCACTGGCTGATGCAAATTCGCGCTTGCGATACAACTCCAGCCCCTGCTCGAACTCGGGCAGGATCTCCGTATTGGCGATCATCAGCTCGTACATGACCACCGGCAGATGCTTGCCCTTAACCCTGACCCGGTCAACCTCGCGGAAGATAAAACTGTCACTGCTGATCCGGCAGCGGGTATCCTCGCTGACCAGGATGTGCGAGCCGTAGTATTTGTTCAGCCCTTCCAGGCGGGAAGCCAGATTGACCGAGTCGCCGATGGCGGTGTAGTCGAAACGGATATCCGCACCCATGTTGCCCACAACCGCCGGGCCGGTATTGATGCCGATGCCGATATCAATGGTATGCATACCGCGCTCCTGAAACCCCTGATTCAGATGCTTCAGCTCGGCCATCATCCTTACGGCCGCCGTACAGGCACGCTCGGGGTGATCCGTCACATCCAGCGGCGCATTGAAAAGGGCCATGACTGCATCACCGATAAACTTGTCCAGCGTGCCTTTCTCCTCCAGCACGATACGCGTCATGGGGGATAGATACTCGTTAAGCAGTTTGACCAGCTCCGGCGGGGTCAGACTCTCAGAGACGGTCGTAAAACCGCGGATATCGGAAAACAGGATCGAAAGCTCACGCTGCTCCCCTCCCAGGATCAGCTTGTCCGGATCCTTTTCAATCTGTTTTACCAGATCGGGGGAAACATAGCTGGAAAAGGCCTTCTTGAGGTGCCGCCCTTTGCGCTCCACCACCAGGTTGCGCCAGGATTCGCTGCCCAGATAGGTCAGTCCCAAACCAATCAGGGGATAGATCAGGGTCAGGTCGCGCAGGGCCGTGGCAAACATACTGTAGTTGAACAGGCAGAAGGCCGCCGTGACCACCGCCATGATGCCCAGACCGACAAACGTGCCGGGTGCAAAGGCCAGCAGCAGACCCAGCAATAGCGGAAATACCAGGATTGAGGCGATCTCCCACTGCTGGCTGACCCCGTCGTACCTGAGAAAGCGATGATCCAGGGCGTTGGCAGCCATGGTGGCATGCAGCTCGATCCCCGGCTGAGTGGTGTCAAAGGGGGTCGGCCGCAGATCGTAGATCCCGATTTCAGTGGCGCCGACAAAGGCAATCTTGCCCGTGAGCTGTTCCCTGGGGATACGCTTTTTAATCACATCGGCAGCAGACAGGGTGGTAAACGTGCCGGATGGCCCATAGTAGTTCAGCGCCATGGTGCCGTTCTCACGGGCCGGAATGGACAACTTGCCGATCTGCATGGAATCCACGCCGTACTCCATCACCTCCAGCATGGTTTCGGAACCGATATAATGCTGCAGCGCCTTGATGGGCAGCGAGGTATAGATATCACCGTTATAGAGCAGAAGCAGGATCGAACTGCGGTAGAGACCATCCGCATCGGGCATGGCATTGAAAAAACCGAAGTCCTGCGCACTGCGCCCCAGCGGGGCGATATTCAGATCCAGGCTGGTATATTCCGGGATCGGGATACTCTGCACACCCTCGGCCACCTTGAGTATCTTCAGCTTGGCATTTTCCAGCTGGGCAATTGATTCAGCCGATGGCTGGCTCTGTTCTTCCCGAAAGAAATAGCCCATGACCACATTACCAGAACGCCTGACCGACTCGGCCAGGGCACGATCCGCAACCGGGTTTTGGGGCTCGGAAAAAACGATATCCAGCGCCGTCACCTTTGTACCGTAATAAACACCCAGATTTTCCACCAGCCGGCCGGTCACCTCGCGCGACCATGGCCAGCGTCCGATCTCCTTGATGCTCTTGTGATCGATGGCCACGACCACAACATCACTGTGCGGCCTGACCGGGCCGCGCATACGGAAGCGTGAGTCCTTCATGCGCAGGTCAAGCTGTTTCAGCGCCTTGGAACGGGTACTGTCCTGCAGGTCATTTCTGTAAAGCAGCAGGGCGATTATGGCTGCAATCAGTCCAAAAAGCACAAACACCAGTCTCTTTTTCATGGGAGATGATCCTCAAAGTGTCAAAATGAAAAGGGGCACTTCTCAGTGCCCCTTGCTTGCGGGGTTATTTGCCCAGGCTGTTAAGCAGTGTTTCCGCATTGCTGCGATGTTTGCCGTCCGGGTACATCTTCAGGTACTGTTCGAAGCGGATGCGAGCCTGCTCGTTGAAGCCCATTTCGGTAAGGGTCTGGGCAACATTGAACAGCGCGGTTTCGGCCTGGGGCAGCTTGGGATACTCCTCCATCACCAGCAGGTATTCTGCCATGGCCAGTTCCGGGTTGCTGAGGAAACGGGCATAGACAGCGCCACGCTCCATGTGGGCATCAGCGCGAATTTCCGCAACCTTTGTCAGATCCAGGGAAATCTGGAAGACATGCAGCGCATCGGTATATTTTCCGGAATCGGCCAGATAATGGCCATGATTGATATTCCAGCGGGCGATGATATCGGCGATACGCCCCGAATCTGTCCATTCTGCCGGCGGCTCGGCAGCGGTAACCTTGTCGAAGATGCCCCTGGCTTCGGCGATCGGCGTGCCGGCCTCAACCTTGAGCGGCTCAACCGGTGTGATGCCACGGGTGTTCTGGGTCATGGTATCTGCAGTCAGTGGCTGCTCCACGCCCTTGCCGTCACCCGAAACTCCCACTGTGCCTTGATTGCCGAAGAACACGTTGGCCTGGCCTTCGGTAAGCATCAGAAACTCGGTACCCTTGATACCGGCAACCGCCGTGCCGCTCCGTACAGTCAGGCTGCTCCTGGTACCCCCCAGTTTGACAACGGATGCCCGCAGCTTGCCCTGGGCCAGGTTAAACGAGCCTCTGCGGCGTCCCTTGGCCACCATGAAGCTTGTCACCTCAAATTCGGTGTTGTTGGCCAGCCTGAATTTGCTGTTATCCGTCAGGGTCAACTCCACCCAGCCGTTACGGCCGGTCTTGATCCAGTAACCTTCGTGAATGACACGGCCTTTTTTCAAGGCCTTATAGGGGATATTACTCTTCTCGCGCACCTGAACAGTACCCTTTAAACCGGTGATCTTTCCTGCCTGTGCGGCCATGGCCACAACCGGAGCCAGCATGACAATCAGCAGCGCAAAAAGGAATTTCTTCATTTGCAGCACCTCCCTTAATTTTTCATCATTGCAACTTGTGATTTTAACATTAATTAATCCGCTGTCAAACGGAAACTATACGGGCCCTGAGCCCTGCCGAGGCCTGAAAACACCTTGCCGGCTGGTAGCCGAAACAAGTCCAGCATACTTTCATTACGGCATGCTGGCGTAACAGAATCAAGAGATATTAAGGCTTGAGATAATTAGTGAATCTGCTAATCTTATGCAGCTTCAACATCTCTGAATACAGGATCTCGCCATGGCACAGGAACTTGACCGACTCAAGCAGCAACTTGAATACCGCAAGCGTCTGATGGACAAGATCAACGAGATTCACTCCGCTGACAACCTCAATACCATCCTGATTAACATCAAGGACAGTATCGCTGCCCTT
>DAONZY010000023.1:4560-5775 GCA_035407085.1 Deltaproteobacteria bacterium
CATCACCATCTATCTGGCTGACAGCAAGCGCAACCAGCTTTTCTCACGCGTCAAAAGCGGCACTGAAGTACAGCAGATCGTTGTGCCCATAACTGACAGCAGTCTTTCCGGTTATTGCGCCCAGACCGGCACGATTATCAACATCAAAAATGCCTACGATGCCCATGAACTCAAGATGATCAGCAGCAATCTCAAGTTTGATGCCAGCTGGGACCAGAAAACAGGATTCGTCACCAAACAGGTGCTCTGCGTGCCGATGAAGTTTCAGAAATTTCTGATCGGCGTGATCCAGATCATCAACAAACACGACGGCACCAGCTTTGACGATAATGACATCAATTACGCCCTGGAACTGGCCACCTCGCTTTCCATTGCAGTGCATAACATCTACCGGCTCTCCGCCACAACCAAGGTGATCCGCAACAAATCACGCTACAACTACCTGCTGGATAAAAACCTGATCGACGACAAGACGCTGGAGAAGGCCGGCACCCACCCCGATCTGCCCAAGATCGGCCTGGACGGCGTGCTGATGAGGGACTTTGGCATCAGCAGGGATGATATGGCCAAAAACCTCTCCTTCTATTTCGGCACCGAATTCATCGAATACGATCCGGCTGCCCCGCCGCTTGATGAAGAACTGCTGAAAAGGGTCAAGCCCGAGCGGCTGGTCAAGGAATCCTGGGTGCCATTCAAGATCGAGAACGGCATTCTGCATATCGTCATGGATGACCCGACCGATCTGGGGCGTCAGGACACGATCAAGTTCGCATACCCTGAATACAGACGCATCAGCTACATCGGCGCCTTTCGCGAAGACATCCATAACTACATCAACCTGTTCTATCACCACGGCGCAGCCGGCATCGGCACCAGCAGCATCAACGACCTGATCAGCAAGCTGGATGATTCGGATACGCCCGAGGTCGAAACAGAGTCTCAGAAGGTTTCCGAACAGGACAGCGTGATTGTGCAGCTGGTCAACAAGATCATCCTTGATGCCGTCCAGAACAAGGTTTCAGACATCCATATCGAACCCTACCCGGGCAAGGACGACGTGCAGGTGCGCATGCGCATCGACGGCCGCTGCAAGGTCTATCAGCGCATCCCCTACAAGTACAAGTACGCCATACCCTCCCGTATCAAGATCATGTGCAACCTGGATATTTCCGAACGGCGCAAACCCCAGGACGGCAAGATCGACTTCAAGAAGTT
>DAONZY010000023.1:5875-23069 GCA_035407085.1 Deltaproteobacteria bacterium
CCCGAAACCAAGATCTGGACTGCCGAGGATCCGGTTGAAATCACACAGCGCGGCCTGCGCCAGGTACAGGTCCATCCCAAAATCGGTTTTACCTTTGCCGCCGCCCTGCGCTCATTTCTGCGCGCCGACCCAGACGTAATCATGGTCGGAGAGATGCGCGACCAGGAAACCGCCGAGATCGGCATCGAAGCATCACTGACCGGTCATCTGGTCTTCTCCACCCTGCACACCAACTCGGCGCCGGAGACCATCACCCGTCTGCTGGAAATGGAGCTGGATCCGTTCAGCTTTTCGGACGCCATTCTCTGCATCCTGGCCCAGCGCCTGGCCAGGCGGCTCTGTAGCGACTGCCGCCAGGAATATGTGCCGGAACGCAAGGAACTGGAAGAAATTGTCATGGAATACGGTATTGAGCACTTCAGGAAAACCGGTATCGACCCGGCCACCATCCGGCTGTCAAAAGCGGTCGGCTGCCCGAAGTGCAACGGCACCGGCTACAAAGGGCGCCTGGGCCTGCACGAACTGCTGGAAGGCACTGATGCCATGAAAACACTGGTCAAGCGCAAATCCGAGATCGAACAGATCAGGAACCAGGCCATTGCGGACGGCATGACCACCCTCAAGCAGGACGGTATTCTCAAATGCTTCCAGGGGCTGACCGATCTGAAGGAAGTGCGGCGCGTCTGCATCAAATAGCACGGACCGGAGCCCGGGACTCGGAACCCGGGACCGGTAAAACTCTGGAGATTCATATCGTCACCCATATGAGGCGTCAGCTTGACGATATCCCCCACCCGTAGTAACCTGCAGGCCGCTTTTGATTTTTTATCCCGATGGAGAACACTGAATGCCCAAAACAGACCTCACCTGGAATACCGCCCTACTCTATCCGTCCCCGGATTCAACCGAACTTGATCAAGAACTGAAACAGCTTGAGACACTGGCCGAAGATTTTCGTCAGTTATATTTTGAAAAGGTAACCAGCCTCAATAACCAGGAGTTGCTGGATGCTATCCGCGCATACGAGCAGCTTCAGGTTCGTATCGCCAAGCCGTTCTGCTACGCCCATCTGCTGTTTGCTTCCGACTCATCCGACCAGACCAGCCTGGCGCTTTCCATGCGCTGTTCCGAACTGGGCAGCCGACTCTCGCAACAACTGCTGTTCTTCGACCTGGAACTGATGCATCTGGATGACCAGCGTTTCGATGAATTCTGCAATCTGCCTCAATCCGTACAATATCTCCACTTTCTGCAGGGTATCCGTAAATTCCGCCAATACAGCCTCAAGGAAAACGAGGAGCGGCTGCTGACCAGAAAGGACCTAACCGGAGTCAAGGCCTTCACCAAACTGTTCGACGAGTTATCCGCATCCTTCCGCTACACCATGGAACTGGAGGGGCAGCAGCAGGAATTCACCGGCGAAGAGCTGCTGTCACTGCTGCATCACAACGATCCGGACGTCCGCTTCCGTGCCCAGACCACCTTTCTGGAACGCCACGCCGAACATGGCATCGTATTCAACGCCGTCTTCAACAATATGGCCCTGGATCATGGCCAGGAGATGGAGCTGCGCGGCTACGCCACACCGATCCAGCCAACCAACATCGGCAACGAGATCCCAGATGACGCGGTTGAACATCTGATGCAGGTAACCGAAAAGAACTACTCCCTGGCACAGGCCTACTTCCGAATCAAGGCCAAGATGCTGGGCATGGACCGTATCCGCAACTGCGATGTTTATGCCCCGGTGGTCGAATCGGAAAGGAAATACGGTTTTGACGAGGCTCGTTGCCTGGTGGTCGAATCCTACGCCGGTTATGACCCACAATTCGGCAAAATCGTGGACGACTTCTTCAGCGAGCGCCGGGTGGATGTCATGCCGCGCACCGGCAAAAGCGGCGGGGCCTTCGCCATGGGCATCTCTCCGGAGACACCCCCCTTCCTGCTGCTCAACTTCACCGGCACCCTGCGTGACATTGCCACCATTGCCCATGAGGCCGGCCATGGGCTGCACTTTGTCCTGGCCCAGCAGCAATCCATGCTCAACTATCATGCCCCGTTGCCCCTGGCAGAAACCGCCTCCGTATTCGGAGAGATGCTGCTGACCCGCCGTCTGCTGGATAACGAGAGCGACCCGCTTGTGCGCCGATCGCTGCTCTGCGCCAAGATCGAGGACATCATCGCCACCACCTTCCGCCAGACCGTGCTGACCAGGTTTGAGTTACGTCTGCACAACGAACGCAAGAACGGACTGCTCTCCAACGAACGCATCGGCGAGATCTGGCTGGAGGAAAACAGCCGCCTGTTCGGCGACGCTGTTGAGATGATCCCAGCCTACCGCTGGGGCTGGAGTTACATCAGCCACTTTATCCACAGCCGCTTCTACTGTTATTCCTACACCTTTGCAGAACTGCTGGTACTGGCCCTGTTTCAGAAATATCGTGAAGATGGCGACAGTTTCAAACCGGGCTACCGCAGTCTGCTGACATCGGGCGGCGGCCTCTCGCCGGCAGACACAGCCCGACTGGCCGGCATAGACATAACCGCTCCGGACTTCTGGCAGAAAGGCTATGATTGTCTAAAGGATCTGATTGAAGAGTTGGAGCAAACCATTTAATACCGCCCATGTTTCAATTTGAAAACGGAGCAGCCATATGAACGCCGACCAGACCGAGAGACCGCTTCGCATCCTGCTGGTAGAAGACAGCGAACACGACCTGCTGGCTTTTAAAAGAGCCCTGTCAAAAAGTAATTTCCAGCACGAACTGGTCCACTTCCCCCGTGCCGAACAGGCATTGGAAGCGCTTGCTTCCGCCACAGCAGAACCTGACTTGCTGGTCAGTGACTACAAGCTGCCAGGCATGACCGGTCTGGAGATGTTCAGCATCATCAACCAGCAGCAGCGCAACTATCCGGTCTTGATGCTGACCGGCAGCGGCACCGAAGAATTGGCGGTTGAGGCGCTCAAGGCCGGGGTTGACGACTATATGATCAAAGACCCCCAGAGTCGCTACCTGGAACTGTTGCCCCCGGTAATTACCAATGTGGTTGAAAAATTCAGGGATCATCAAGCCAGACTCGAAGCCGAATACGACCTCAGGGAGAGTTCAGCCAAATACCATGCCATGGTGGAAAACATTGACGGTTTTGTCTATGTCTGTTCCAGGGATTACCGCGTCGAATTCATGAATGAGCACCTGATCCGGAGAACCGGTTACGATGGCACCGGTCAGCTCTGTTACAAGGTGCTGCATAATCTGGACTCGATCTGCCCATGGTGCGTAAACGAGCGTGTATTCAATGGGGAGACCGTCAAGTGGGAAACCATAAGCCGCAAGGACAACCGCTGGTACTACATGATCAATTCACCCCTCAGACACGCCAACGGCACAATCTCCAAACAGTCCCTGATCTTCGACATTACAGAGCGCAAACGCATGGAACAGGCGCTGATCAACTCGGAAAAGAAACTGTCCGATATTCTCAACCTGCTGCCCGACCCGACCTTTGCCATTGACACGGAAGGCAACGTCATCCTCTGGAACCGGGCTGCAGAGGAATTCACCGGCGTCAAGGCTGAAGATATCCTCGGCAAGGGCAACTATGAATACGCCATCCCCTTTTACGGTGAAAGGCATCCGATGCTGATCGATCTGGTACTGGAGCCATCTGAAACCATCGAAGCCGGTTATGCCAGCATCAAACGGAAGAATGGCAACATTCATGGCGAAAGCTATACCCGCAGCCGAAAAACCAAAGAAGCCTACATCGCCGGGGTTGCCGCCGTATTATATGATTCAGCCGGCAACCCGCTCGGTGCAATTGAATCGATCCGGGATATCACCGAGCACAAGCAGTTGGAGCACAACCTGCTAACAGCCCGTCAAGAGTTGGAACAGCGGGTGGAAGCGCGTACGGAAGAACTGGCCGTCACAGTGAAAATGCTCAAGGAAGCGGTCAAGATGCTTGAGGATGAAATCGCCGTGCGCAAGCAGTCAGAAGAAGCGCTTGCCAACAGCCAGGAGCGTCTGAGGCTGGCACAGCAGGCCGCCCATATCGGCACCTTTGACTGGGATCTTAATGCCAGGCAGATCAACTGGACTCCGGAATTGGAGTCATTATACGGGCACGCGGGTGGTACCTTTAAACGTAACGACACCAACGTGTTTAACAGCATCCGCTGGAAGGAATGCATACATAACGAAGACCAGCAGCGTGTGCAGCAGGCGATCCAGGAGGCTATCCTCAACCGCACCGAACTGCAGCTGGAATTCCGGAATGTCTGGCCAGATAGCAGCATCCACTGGATTGAAGCCTGGGCCAAGGTAATCTGTGATGCTGACGGAAACGCATCGCGCATGGTCGGCATCAATATGGACATCACCAGACGCAAACATGATCAAGAGGTGCTGCGCAAATACTCGGAAGAATTGTACGACCTGTACAACCTGGCTCCCTGCGGCTACCACTCACTGGACAGAGACGGCATATTTGTACGCATCAACGACACAGAACTCAACTGGCTCGGCTACAGCCGCGAAGAGGTGATCGGCAAAATGCGCTTCCGCGACCTCTTGACCGATCACGGAAAGCGCATCTTTGATGACTCGTTTCCGCAGCTCAAACAGGATGGACATGTCAAGGATCTGGAGCAGGAACTGGTCCGCAAGGATGGCTCGATACTGCCGGTCATCCTGAGCGCCACCGCCATCAATGACATTAACGGCAATTACATCATGAGCCGCTCCACCCTGTTCGATATAACTGATTTGAAACAGACCGAGGAAAAGCTGCGTCAGAACGACATGCTGATGATGCAGCAAAGCCGCCTGGCCGCCATGGGTGAAATGATAGGCAACATCGCCCACCAGTGGCGACAGCCGCTCAACACGCTTGGACTGTTAATCCAGCAGATCCCGTATATTTACGGCACCGAGGAATGTACGAAAGAATATTTCGAGGAGACCTGCAAAGAAAGCATGGCGCTGATCGACCACATGTCACAGACCATCGATGACTTCAGGAACTTTTTCAGACCGGAAAAGGAGAAAATCAATTTTGACGTCAACCGGGTGATCAGTAAGACCGTTTCGCTGGTGGAAGCCAGTTTTGTCAATCAGCATATCCTGCTGAAAACCGAATGCGATCGTCAGTTGAACGTCAGCGGCCACCCCAACGAATTCTCACAGGTCATCCTGGCCATCATCAACAATGCCAGGGATGCGTTCTGCGAAAAAACGGAAAAGGGCAGGCTTGTAAAACTGCAAACCTTCAGGGAAGCAGACAAGGTTATCGTCAATATCACAGACAACGCCGGCGGCATACCGGCAGAGGTAATGGACAGGATTTTCGACCCCTACTTCACCACCAAGGGGCCCCAGAAGGGAACCGGCATAGGTCTTTACATCGCCAAGACCATCATCGAACAGAATATGTGCGGCACACTGACCGCTTCAAACAATCAGGACGGGGCTGTTTTCCGGATCGAGCTGCCCACACCGGCGGAACCTGCCCCGATTCAGTAAGCCTTGACACCGTCACGACTGGCACCCTTGACGTCGTACATGGCACTGTCAGCAACCCTGATCAGGGACTCGCGGGTTGTGCCATCCTCCGGGCATGACGATATGCCGTAGCTGGCCGTTACCCTGATCCGCTCGCCATTATCCGCCAGAAACACGTTCTCCGCCACCATTGTTCTCAGGTTGTTGACCATGGACAGCGCACCCTGTTTGGGGGTGTTGGGCAGAATAATCACAAATTCATCGCCGCCATAACGGGCGCACAGGTCGGATGAGCGAACATGCTTCTTCATAAAACGCCCGAACTCCGACAGGATACGGCTGCCGACCAGATGTCCATGGGTGTCATTGACCCCCTTGAAGTGATCCAGATCCAGAAACACCAGTGAAAACTCTGTCTTATAACGCCTGGTCCGGTCGGTTTCCCGCTCCAGCAGTTCATGGAAATGGTTGGCGTTGAACAGACCGGTCAGTTCATCCGTGATCACCAGTTCGTTCATCGTCTTGAAGTTACGGGCATTGTCAATGGCTATCGCGGCGAAATCCGCAATGGTGCTGATGATCTTCAGATCCGAATCCTTGAACTGCACCTCTTCCAGGCTGTTGATCAGCTCAATCACGCCGACGATGCGCTCCCTGATCTTGAGCGGCACACAGATGATCGAACGGGTTGAAAAGGCCACGGCCTGATCCACATGAAAGGCAAAGCGCGGATCGTTCCTGACATCTTCGATCAGCACTGGCTCACCGTGCCTGGCCACCCAACCGGCCACCCCCTCCCCCATTTTAAGGCGGATTTTTTTCAGGTGTTCACCCACATGTGAAACGGCTATCTCAAAGTACAGTTCGTTGGCATCTTCATCGACCAGCAGCAGAGACCAGGCACGCGGTTTAAGCAAAACCGCAACCTTATCCATCAACACCTCAAGCACACGATCAAGGTCCAGACTTGAAGCCAGCGTCTTGCCGATATCCATCAGGGTATCCAGCTCACAGTTTTTGCGTTCCAGCAGTTCCAGATAGGCATCCCGCTTGATTGAATCTGTCATACGATCCCCAAAAAAGTTGATAAAAAGCAGACCTCGATGAGCGGCTAAAACGGGGTAAAGAAACGACTCTGCAACTCTTCCAGACCAAGGGATGCCAGCAACTCTTTCAGCCGCTCCGACTTTTTCCTGAGCGGCACATTCTTGTATTTTGCGATGATCAGCTCGTTTTTCATGGAATGCTCCCAACCGACCAGTTCGGTGACTGTCACCTGATAGCCATGGGCCTCCAGTTGCAGGCAGCGCAACACATTGGTCAGATGGCTGCCGAATTCCCTGGTATGGATCGGGTGTCGCCACAGTTCTGTAAGAACGCTGGCTGATAATGAGCGGCCTTTTGCACTGTTCAGGGCTGCTGCCACCTCGGCCTGACAGCAAGGCACCAGTACGATGAAATCGGCGCGTTTCTTCAGCGCAAAGGCAATCGCATCATCGGTTGCCGTGTCACAGGCATGCAGCGCGGTGACAATATCAACCTGCTCCGGCATTCCGGTATCGACGATTGACTGCTCTGCCGTGATGTTCAAAAATGACATGTGCGGGAATCCAAAACGCTGTGCCAGCAGTCTGGATTTCTGCACCAGCTCGTCACGGGTTTCGATGCCGAAGATGTGCGAGCCATCGTCTGAATGTTTAAAAAATAGATCATAGAGGATAAATCCCAGATAGGATTTACCGGCGCCATGGTCCACCAGGGTAATACCGGCATGCCGTTTCTGAACCTCCAGCAGCAGTGGCTCGATGAAGCGGTACAGGTGATAGACCTGTTTCAGCTTGCGCCGGCTGTCCTGATTCAGTTTGCCATCCCGCGTCAGGATGTGCAGCTCCTTGAGCAATTCCTGAGACTGTTCCGGTCTAATGTCGTACTTTTCAGTCATGGTTTTGTGCTTTCAATACGGTAAGTTCAGGTAATGCCAGCAATGCGGCGGCATCCCTGTCTGCCATCCAGATCACCTTGCCCTCAGATGGATTTACAAGCTGGGCCGGCAGCCGGCAGACATCACCGGGATCAGTTAAAACTCTTTTCAGAATACCGGCCTTGGCAGCGCCGGAGACAATGAACAGCACCAGGCAGGATCGATTGAGCATCGGCACCGTCAAGGTCAGCCGCATTATATCTTCTCCGGGCTTTTGTGCAACAACAACCAGGCGACCGTCGTCCTCAGGTCCGGCACCGGGAAAAATGGAGGCGGTATGGCCGTCCTCACCCAGCCCCAGCAACACCAGATCGAAACCCGCAGGCTGGTCGGTGAAATGGGACTGGAGCATTTTTTCATAGTAGTCGGCTGCAGCGTGGGGCGATCCGCCATTGTAAAACAGATGAATATTAGCAGGAGGGATGGGTACATGATCCAACAGGGTACTGCGCGCCATGGCATAGTTGCTGCGCGGGTCGTCTAAAGGTACGCAGCGTTCGTCCCCCCAGAACAGATGCACACGCTGCCAGTCAACCCTTTTGGCAAATGCTGGCCGAGACAGGGTTTCGTAAAGCAAACGTGGGGTATTTCCACCAGCCAGAGCCACACTGAAGCGCCCCTGTTGCAAAACAGCTTTGTCGGCCTGCTCCACGAACAGGGCAGCAGCAGCCATGTTCAGCGCAGCCAGATCGTCACAGATCCGAATCATGCCCGTCCCCCCGCATGACCGGATTCATCCAGCTGTGTCCCTCGCGTGCAATCAGGTGGTCTGCAGCGGCAGGTCCCCAGCTCCCGGCAGTATAGTCGGGAAACTCTGCGGCGGGCAGCGACTCCCACGCCTCCAGCACCGGCCCAACCACCTTCCAGGCCGATTCAACCTGATCAGCACGCATGAACAGTGTGGCGTCCCCCCTGATCACATCCAGGAGCAGGGTTTCATAAGCCTCAGGCGCACGGGCCTTGAAGGCCTCCCCGTAGAGAAACTGCATCTCGGCCGCCCCCAGAAGCAGGCGGGTGCCGGGATGCTTGACCTGAATGCGCGTACCGATCCCTTCCCGGGGCTGGATGCGGATCACGATCCGGTTCGGCTGCCAGCTCTCCACTGCAGCGGAAGGGAAACACTGGTGGGGAGGAGAACGAAAGACAATGGTCACCTCGGATACCTTGGCCGGCATGCGCTTGCCAGTGCGCAGGTAAAATGGCACCCCCTGCCAGCGCCAGTTGTCGATATTCAGTTTCAAGGCCGCATATGTCTCGGTACAGGACTCGGGCGACACGTCCGGTTCCTCCCTGTAGCCAGACAGGGCCTTGCCAGCAATAATCCCATTGCGGTACTGTCCCCTGACCGCAAACCGGTGGATTTCGTCGGCGTGGAACGGCCTGACCGCCCTGAGCACATCGACCTTTTTGTTACGGATCTCGTCCGCATCAAATGAAATCGGCGGTTCCATCGCCACAAGACAGAGGATCTGCAGCAGGTGATTCTGCACCATATCCCGCAAAACCCCGGCATGGTCAAAGTATCCACCACGGTTTTCCACGCCGACCGTCTCGGCCACTGTGATCTGGACATGGTCGATATAGCGCCGGTTCCAGAGCGGTTCAAACAGTGAGTTGGCGAACCGGAAGGCCAGGATGTTCTGCACCGTCTCCTTGCCCAGATAGTGGTCGATCCGGTAGATCTGGGATTCCTCGAACATACCATCCAGATACCGGTTCAGCTCCCGGGCCGAATCCAGGTCACGGCCAAAGGGTTTCTCCACCACAATCCGGTCATAACGACAGTTTTTGCAGACCCCCAGGCGCTGCAGCATGGTTGCTGCCGGCTGCATCATCCCGGGCGGCACAGCCAGGTAATAGACACGATTGGCCCGCGCGCCCCATTGCTGTTCGATTTGACCGATACGGCTGCTGAGTGCCGCTCCGGAAACCGGCGTATCAATATCCTCGGAGAGGTATTCAACCCTGCTGCAGAACTGTCGCCATGCAGCATCATCAGAGGAGTCACGCATTGAAAAACGGACAACGCCTTCTCTCAGCCGATCATGAAAGGCATCGCTCTGCAGTTGTCTGCGGGCCACGCCGATAACGGCAAAACGCTCCGGCAAGAGTCGGTCAAGATGCAGACTGAACAGCGCCGGTATCAACTTGCGCCGGGTCAGATCACCCGCAGCGCCGATGATTACGAGTATGGTTGGTTCACGGCTGTTTGCAAACGGCATAGACAATTCCTCACTATTCTTACGGGCAACGGATAACCTATTCACTTCTCCCCATGACCGCCGAACTGATACCGCATGGCCGACAACAGACGATCGGCAAAATCCGACTCTCCGCGCGAACTGAAACGCTGAAATAGCGCTGCGCTCAACACAGGTGCCGGAACCCCTTCTTCAATGGCCGCAGCCACCGTCCAGCGGCCCTCGCCCGAGTCGGATACAGAGCCGCCAAAATCAGTCAGATTTTCATCACGGGCAAAGGCCCTGGCTGACAGGTCCAACAGCCAGGAGGAAACCACACTGCCCCGTCGCCAGAGTTCGGAGATATCCGCCAGATTAAATTCATAACGGTAGTACTCCGGATGTTTCAGCGGGGTTGTTTCCGCATCCCTTTCGCGCTCCGCGTTGCCGGCATCGGCATGGCGCAGGACATTGAATCCCTCGGCATAAGCTGCCATCAGACCGTATTCAATGCCGTTATGCACCATCTTCACAAAATGCCCGGCCCCGCTGGGACCGCAGTGCAGGTAGCCCTTGTCGGCAGTCGACTGCCGTCCTTCCCCGCCCGGTGTCGGTGCTGCCGCCTCCCTGCCCGGTGCCAGATCGGACAACAGCGGTTCCAGATAGTCAACGATCTGTTTGTCACCGCCGATCATCAGGCAGTAACCACGCTTAAGCCCCCACACGCCGCCGCTGGTGCCCATATCCACATATTGGATGCCTTTGGCCGCCAGTTCGGCATGCCTGCGGATATCATCGTGATAATGGGAATTACCGCCATCGATGATAATATCGCCCGGCTCCAGCATTGGCTGAATGTCTGCGATAACCTGATCCACCGAGGCCGCCGGCAGCATCAGACAGACCACACGCGGTGCAGAAAGGCAGCGGATAAACTCCCGGTATGTCAAGGCGCCTGTGGCACCCTCATCCACCAATGCCTGGACAGCATCAGGCTTCCTCCCATAAACAACGCACCCATGTCCTTTCAACAAAAGCCGTCGCACCATGTCGCCGCCCATGCGGCCGATGCCGATCATGCCTATCTGCATAAGACCTCCCGTTCAAAACCTGTTTCCAATGTTTATACCATAAAACCGTTGAGTAACAGTCTGCACATGCTGTTTTAAGGTCAATCGCCGCTGGACACAAGCCCGCTGTCGGTGTATACAAAATGAAAGTAATCCATTTCCAACTTTTAAGGGGAATCATTATGAAATCAAGACGCATCACCCTGCTGCTCTCGGCCTTGATCCTGATGTTTGCAACCATTGCCTGCGCCAGTGACATGGGTAGGAGAATTGACCGTGCCTACATCCATATTGACAGGGGTATAAAGTCCGGATCAATCACCAGAGATGAGGCCAGGCGCCTGAAGCGCGAATTGAGTGAGGTCAGAGAAACAGAAGACCGCATGACCCGTGACGGAAGACTTGACCGTCGTGAAAGGGAAAGACTTGATCGCAAGCTGGATCGCCTGGAGAAACATATCTATCAGGCAAAGAGCAATGACAGGGTTGCCCCCGGCAGGGATCAAGGCTACAGGGATCAGGGCTACAGGGATCAGGGACCGTCACATTTTGGTGTGATCAATGTCATATCCGGCAGTTACGGACAAAACTGCGGAGCACCGCAAGGCAATGTGACCGCACACCTCGCCGAACAGTGCAATGGCCAGAAGGTCTGCAAGTACAGAATCTATTACAAGGTGATTGGCGATCCGAAACCAGGCTGCGCAAAGGATTATGTGGCCACCTGGCGCTGCGGCAACGGTCCGGTCAGAAGCGCATCAGCCCCCCCCGAAGCCGGAACCGGTTCAATCGTTACACTCACCTGTCCACGCTGACAGTAACTTGAAATATCCTTGTTTCTTGTGAATACAAATCCGCCCCGGTGCTAATCAGTGCCGGGGCGGATTTTTTTATCCGTATTCATCGAAAAAGCAGCCATCAATCAATCGACAATCACCACAAATCCGTTACCTTGCTAAGTACGTCCATCAGTTTTTTGGCATTGAACGGTTTGGTGATCCAGGCGGTCGCTCCGGCCTCGCGTCCCTTGTTCCTGAAAAATTCCGACTCTGCCGTTGTCAGAAAAACAATCGGGATATAGCGGTAACCCTCCATCTTGCGCAACTCCGCAACCAGCTCAAAACCATCCATGATCGGCATATTGACATCGGATATGACAAGATTGAACCTGTCCGATTGCGCTACTTTCAGCGCATCATGACCGTCAATGGCCTCCTTGACCTCATGACCTGCGGCAGCAAGCACCGCAGACACCATCGTGCGGATGGATTTGGAATCGTCGACGATAAGTATTTTAGCCATGATTGCCGCCTTTGAGGTGTTTATGATGCAACTGTTCAAAATTATGCTATAGAATTGATTAATTTCAAGCCAGACAATGGCAGTACCAGCATTCCGACAGCAACAAATCTGATCCAATCCATACCAACATCATGACAAAGGAGGTCAAACATGAGTGTACGCAGCATGCAGGGTAATCCGAAGATATGGGAAACACTGTCGTGGGAAGACATGAGTAGCGAGGAACAGGGTTACTGGGCTGTACTCGGCTGGAGTCAGGCAAGGTGGGACGAAAACGATGCACCCCCCAGTGCCGATAAGGAATGGTGCGAACTGACTGGCCAGGAACAAAAGGCTGCCTTGAGACTTGGATTTGACGAGAAAATCTGGGATGAAACAGAGGATGAATGATTGACCATGATAAAAGCGAAAAGCGGGGACATCCCCGCTTTTTTATTAATACACGATCATTTTGATTGCATCCGCCGTCAAACCGGCTTCGGTAACTTGGCCATCAGCCATGCGTTTAATGGCCGCCCGATTTGAGGCGATCTCGTTGCTGCCAAGCACTACACTGAAACGCGCTTTCAGCTTGTCGGCCCGGCGCATCTGGCTTTTCAGGCTCTTGCCCTCATAATCCATCTCCACCCATATGCCCACCTGCTGCAATTGCGCCAGCAGCCTGAAAGCGGCATCACGCTCTGCCTCGCCCATGGTGGCGATGAACAGGTCCGGCTGACGTGAAAAATCTCTTTCACCCAGCAGCAAGGCCACACGTTCAACCCCCATAGCAAAACCGATGCCCGGTACAGCAGGCCCGCCCAGTTCAGAAACCAGCCCGTCATAACGCCCACCGGCGGCCACAGCTGACTGTGACCCCAGCAGACCGGTGACCAGCTCAAAGGTGGTGCGGGTGTAATAATCAAGCCCGCGCACCATGCGGGGATTAATCTGGTATTTTGTGCCGGTCAGCTCAAGATAGTGTTTGACCTTGGAAAAATGGCTGTCGCATTCGCCGCAGAGGTGCTCGATCATGGCAGGCGCGCCTGCCGTGGCCTCTGCGCAACCGGGCACCTTGCAGTCCAGGGCCCGTAGCGGATTGGCGCTGAAGCGGCGCTTGCAATCCTCGCAAAGATTAGAAAGCCGGGACTCCAGGAATTCCACCAGCGCGGCCCGATAGGCCGGTCGGCACTGGGGACAGCCCAGCGAGTTGATGTGCAACTGCGGCTCGGTCAGGCCGATCTCCCGAAAAAAACTGCAGAGCATATTCAGCACCTGGGCGTCGATGGAGGGGTCGTTAATGCCGGTCACCTCGGCGCCGATCTGGTGAAACTGGCGATAGCGACCCTTCTGAGGTCGCTCGTAACGGAACATGGGCCCCATATAGTAAAGCTTGGATACAGGATCGAGTGCATAAAGCTTGTTCTCGATCAATGAGCGCATGACGCTGGCGGTCCCTTCCGGCCGCATGGTGACGCTGTTACCGCCCTTGTCGGTAAAGGAGTACATCTCCTTTTCGACGATATCGGTTGCATCGCCGATGGAACGGCAAAACAGCTCGGTTTTTTCCAACACCGGCACGCGGATCTCCGAGAAGCCGTTCAGCTCAAAAACCCTGCGGGCGGTCTGTTCAATATACTGCCATCTGCCGGTTTCCTCCGGCAGAATATCGTTAAAACCCTTGATTGCGGTGATCGCCATTATTGCCATCCTGATAAAATAGTTTTCTGCTCATTGTTTCGTAAAACGGGTAATGCAATTCTTGCCCCTGTTTTTGCCGCTATACATGGCCTGATCGGCCATTTCAAGCAATTCATCCTTGGACATGGTATCGTCAGGGCAACAGGAGTAACCAATGCAGCAGGTCAAACGGATATCATACCCCTCGGCAGACAGGAACACATGGGACTCGACCCGCTTGCGGATACGCTCGGACACCAGCAACGCCATTTCGGGTACTGTCTCCACAAGGATGATCGTGAATTCATCACCACCGTAACGGATGACGATATCCACATCTCGTACCGACTTTTTCAGCAGCAGTCCCATTTCCTTCAGCACCCTGCTCCCCACGGGATGACCATGGGTATCATTGACCTGTTTGAAGGCATCCATATCGAGAAACAGTACCGCCAGGCTGGATGTGTAGCGTTCCACGCGGCGCAGTTCACGCTCCAGCGCCACCTCAAGATAGCGGTAATTGAACATGCCGCTCAGATCGTCAATGAAGAGCTGATCTTTGGCCTTGAGATACTTGGCTGCATTATCAAATGCGCGTGAGGCCTGCTCAACCAGAAAACGGATGTTTTTGAGGCGTGGCTCGATTTCGGGCAATGCTTGACCCGGTTCGTTGAACAGCAGCATGACCGCAAAAATCGATTTGTGGCTATGGACAAAAATCGCACAAGCCTGGCATATATCCGCCCTGGCACCTTTTCTGGCTCTGGCCGGTATCCCGATCGGCAGACAGACGTACTGCAACTCCCGCTGCGACTCCGGTGCCATCTCCGGCAATATTTGCCGAGTAATCTGTTCAGCGGCTACACTGGATATGTTCTTGACATCCTTTACCGCCAGGCCTCCATCCGAACGCAACAACGCCAGCCCTCGCCCCAGGCCCAGCTCGCGTGACAGGGCTTCAAGCAACAAGTGGCAGATACGCAGCCGGCTATGTTTTGGCTGGCCTGGAAGAGATTCAGCATGGCCTTCAGCTCTTCATTTTCATCAAGGATGTGGCGCTGTTCAAGACAATTGGAAACCAGGTGAAGAAACTCATCCGGGTTGACCGGTTTGGTCAGATAATCACGGGCACCGTGTTTGAGTGCAAAGATGGCCGATTCCAGGTTGGCGTCCCCGGTAACCATAATCACATCAATCCCGGGATCCTTCTCCCTGGCCTTGGAGAGCACCTCCATGCCACTCATGTCCTGGAGCACAAGTCCGGTAACAATCAGATCGTAGCTTTCCGCTGCAATCCTGGCCAGCCCTTCTGCTCCGCACGTCGCACAATCCACCAGATAACCGTTCTGTATCAACAGTCCGGAGCATGCTTCCCTGAATGTAAGTTCATCTTCGACCAGCAGGATCTTGTCCATTGGCGCTCTCGAACAGCATGGGATAGTGGACTGAATAAATCTTTTTAACCCATTTGAAACACCCATGTCAAACGGCAATGTGCGACTATTGCGGTCTAAAGCGGGTTTGCACCTGCCACCCCTGCCCGTCACTGGAAAGTTCTACCGTACCGTCCTGATCGGTGCGGTACACTCGGACACCATGCCGTGCCAGTAGGCCAAGCGTTTCCTGCGAGGGCAAACCAAAGCGGTTTTCACGACCGGCAGAGATCAGTGCGAGCGATGGCGAAACCCGTTTCAGAAACTCCTCTGATGTGGAATGTCTGCTGCCGTGATGACCCACCTTGAGCACATCCGATTTTACCGGCAATCGGCGTTCCAGCATGTCCATCTCCGCTCGATGGCCGGCGTCGGCCATAAACAGGATCGAGTTGTTGCCATAACTGATACGGAATACCAGCGAGTCCTCATTCATATCCTGCACGGGATTGCGCTCCCTGGCAGGGGAAAGCACCTCCATGACAACCCCCTCGGCCAGTTCCAGCCGCTCGCCCGACGCCACACGCAGGGTTGGAGTTCCCTGTGCTGCCAGGGCCGCAACAAGCTCGACATACTGTTTTCCCTCCCCCGGCTGGTTCTCAATCAACTGTCCAACCGGAAAGCTACGGGCAACATAAGGCAAGCCGCCGATGTGATCGGGATGACAATGGGTCAGCAGCATACGGTCGATCCGGTGAATACCCAGCTTGAGCAGCGCAGGCGCCAACACGCGCTGACCAAAATCATAGCCGTTGTCGTACAGATAGCCACCGCCGTCGACCAGCATGGTCTTGCCGTCCGGCAGCTTTAAAAGCAGTGATTCGGCCTGTCCCACACTGAGCATTGTCAGATGCAACCGGCCATCCGCCCCTGAAGTTCCAACCAGGTGTACCAACAATGCCAGAACAGGAATGGCAGAGCAGAGGATATTTTTTAACCGCTGCGGCTTCACGAAAGAAAGCCCGCCCATAAACAGCAGTAACAGCACATAATCAAGCGGGGTGACACCGTGGAAACGCAGTAGAGGCATCTTTGCAAACAGCTCAATGATGTTGTTCGACAGAAACACCAGCCAGGCAGCCAGCCTGAACAGCGGTTCGGCCAACAGCGGGCACACCATCACAAAAGGCAGGGCACAGAAGCCAATCAGCACAGCACCGTAACCCAACAGAGGCACAATCAGAAAGTTGGCCAGAATGCCGTTAAAGGATGTCTGATTGAAGTGAAAGAGCACCGGCACAGCGGTGGCCAGGGTTGCGGCCAGTGAGGACACCAGCAGCATGAATGGAAACCTAAGCCAGCAATAACGAAAACCTGCGGTGACCCTGCTGCAGACCGGCGTAACCAGCACGATCCCCCACAGGGCCAGAAAGGATAGTTGGAAAGAGATGTCAAATGGGGCCACAGGATCGCACAATACCATTAAAAACGCAGACAGCAGCAGCGCATTGACCGGATCCGGTTCCCGTTCGGCATACAAAACTGCGACAAAGATTGCCAGCATGATCACAGAACGCACCGTTGCCGGGGCAGAGCCTGCCATCAGCATATAGATCACCATGGCAGGCAGGGAGAGCAGTAACGTCACACGTCGCAGATTGAAACGGATAGCCAGGTATTCTGAACGGGAAAGCATCAGCAATGCCAAATGAACAACGAAAAAGGCAATCACTCCGATATGAAAACCGGAAATGGAGAGGATATGTACCACACCGGCACGGTTATAAGCTTCGCCAAGGGCAGCAGGGATACGCTTCTGGTCCCCCAACAGCAACGCCACCAGAACAGAAGACTCCCTTTCGTCAGGAACCACCGTACGGATATAACCGCCCAAACGTTCCGCCAGAGTATCAATTCTACGCAACAGTGAATCCTGAGCTGCTCCCCGCATCAGCAGCATCCGTTCCGGGCCGGGCACATGCGCTGTTGCAGAAATACCCTGTAAGGCCAGATAGGCCGGGTAATCAAACTCACCCGGCAATCCCAATTTGTGCGGTACACGCACCCGCGCCGAAATCCTGATCCTGTCGCCCCGCATAAAACCGGGATCCCCTGCATCAACCCG
>DAONZY010000023.1:23169-36666 GCA_035407085.1 Deltaproteobacteria bacterium
CCGAGGCATTGCGAAACGACTAACCCGGAGAGCATGGCTGCAAAGGGCAGCAGAAGCGGTCTTTCCTTATCCATTTGATTCCTGTCCGCCATGAATCACATGACACCAAACGCTGCCAGAGCTTCATCTCACTGAACAAATAGGCAAAAAAACAGGGGGCGCGATCAACGCGTCCCCCTCCCCCTCCAGCAATTGTTATCCGCACAAAACCGGTAAATCAGTTTTCTTCCCGGTCGTCATAATCGTCATAATCGTCATAGCCATCATCATAGCCATCATCATAGCCATCGTCATGATCGAAATCGTCCTCTTCCCCAAAGTCATCTTCATTATCATCTTCATCATCATGGCTGCTGATGCGCGCTGTGCTATCCACATCAGCAATACGTTCAAAGCGAGTCAACATTTCCTGATCGGTGCAAAAGCGTCCGTCCCTGCTGGAGCAGCGCTCCAGATCACACAGATCAAATAGCTGTATCTCACTGCACAAACGATGGGTTGGCGACTGGGATGCCTCACCAACACTTTTCACTGATTCTAGCATGTTATCCGAGCCAGCCATGCTAGTTACTACCACGCAGGAATTCACCGGCCTTGGCCACATCCTCACGACAGCCGATATAGATAGGGCAGCGCTGGTCCAGTTTTTCCGGCATGAGATCCAGAATCGGCATTTCACCGTTGGTCGCGGCACCGCCAGCATTTTCGATCAGGTAGGCCATCGGATTAAGCTCAAATAACAGACGCAGTTTGCCTTGCGGCGCATCGTCAAGGGCCGGATACATGAACAGCCCCTTGCCCTTCATCAAAACCTGGTTAATATCCGGTACAAAACCGCCAGAATAACGCAACTTGGCACCTTTGTCTTCCAGGTAGCGGATATACTTCTCGTTCTCGGGCGTATACTTCTTGCGCAGGCCACCCGGGGAATAGATGTCGCCAGCTGGCTTCATTCTTACATTCTCACGGGTGAGGGTATATTCCATCAGCTGGTTCATGGTGAACTCATAGACCCCTTTGCCAACCGAATAGACCAGCGAAACACGTGGTCCGTAAAGGATATACATGGCTCCAACCATATTACGGCCGGGTTGCAACAGGTCGCATCCCTGATAGATGCCAACGATCGTGCCGACCGCCAGATTCACGTCCACAAGCGACGAGCCATCCAGAGGATCATAGGCCACGGAAAACATGCCTTGCGGGTTGCTGGACACCTGATAGATCTCATCCATCTCTTCGGAGGCGATGTTGCAGACAACACCGGAATGTACCAGCCTCTTGCGCATGATGCGGTCAGAAAGCACATCCAGGGCCAGTTGCTCCTCGCCATACAGGTTTGAAGTTCCGGCAACGCCAAGATCACCTGTTCTGACAGCATTGATGACATATTTGCTGGCCTCGGCAATCTCACACAGCAGATGCACCAGATTGTCACTTATGTTTTGCCCGCGCAGATGCTGGCGGAAATCGACCTGAAATTTGGTTTTGCCCGGTTCAGTGTACATGTCATCCTCCACATTTATTGAATTGGCATTATAAAAGGCACCTTGATGATATAGACCAAAATACGGGCGTTGGCAACAGGGATGGATAAAAAATGATACTCAAATCGCAGTCAGGGATACCACGAAGGTCACCAGTCCATCCAGCATAAAAACAACAAACAGACTGGTCATGACAGCCCGGGTTGCCGCCTGTGGCACCTCGGTGGCACTGCGTCCAACCTTGAGCCCGTAGCGACAGCAGACGGTTGAAATCAGCAGCCCGAACAGTGCGCTTTTCGCAAACAGGGCAGCAATTTCACGCAGACCTAGTGAGGCAAGTATGCCCTGGAAAAACTGGTCAAAGGGGATGTGCCAACCCAGGGATGCCACCAGGAACCCCCCCAGAAAGGCTGTCAGCACAAAGTAGACCGTCAGAATGAGTGATGATGTGGTAACCCCGATAATACGCGGCAGGATCAGATATCTGTCAACCGGAATACCCATCATTTCCAGCGTATCCAGTTCACCGTTGATCTTCATGGTGCCCAGCTCGGCGGCAATTGCCGTGCCGCTGCGCGATATGATGATCAGTGCGGTCAAAAGTGGGGCCAACTCTCTCAACATCATCCAGACCAGAATTTTTCCGGTTAGCGAGCCGTTACTGCCCACCAGACTGACCACCTGCACAACAATCACCGTGCCGATGATTACTGCAATTGTTACGATAATGCCAACCGCCTCAAGTCCGGTAAAATAGACCTGCTTCAGCAGCACAGTCCTGACAGCCGCCCGTCCCTGTCCCAATACCGCAATGCAGTTTCTGAAGACCGACAGCAGCATGGTCATCACGTCATAGAACAGGATCATGATTTTTGTGGCAGAGCGACCGACCGAAATGAACATGAAAGTGACCTGATACGGATTCTGAAGTCAATGATCAAAGTGAAACACAGCGCCATCATGAAGCAGCTCGATGCCCGGCAGTCCCATGCGGGCGATTTCCTGACGAATGACGTCGTAATACTGGGGTTTGGGATGTGTGATCAGTATCCGGGCAGGCAGAGTGCCAATTTTGAGCAGCTCCTGTCTTAGCAGGGAACTGGTCAGATGTTTTGTTAGCAGGGCCAGTTCCCCCATCGAGTCGGGAAAAGACACTTCCGCGATCAGGGCATCCACACCGGAGACATGTTTCCAGAACTCTTCCGTAGGACCGGTATCGCCGGTATAGGCCAACTTGACCTTGCCACGGGAAACGATATAACCCACCGCCGGCACAGTGTGGTCAACAGGGATCGCCTTGACGACATAGCCATTGACCGCATAATCGTGGTTGGTTGTAATCGTGTTGAAGGCAATCACTGGGTTCTGCGGGGTGGGAATCTTGGTGAAGTCCGGCCAGATGGCATTATTGAAGAGATGGTTCTGCAGAGCAGCGATCACCTCTTCAATACCGTAGATCATGACCGTATGACTCAGATTTTTGATGATAATGTTATCGGCCAGGGCCGGAATACCGCGGATATGATCAAGGTGGGAATGGGTAATGAATATATGTTTGATGTTCCACTGCTCATTTTCGGTAAGCACGGAACCAATCGTGCCGGCATCCAGCAGCAACTCTTCATCGATCAGAAAGGCTGGCGGTCTGAAATCAGGGAACTCTGCACCGGCGCTGCCCAGCACTCTTAATTTCATGTTCCGCTCCTCGGAAGTCCATCAAACAGGGATTGGTAAATTAATCTGATATCATGTAACAATCAAACCACGCATTGTCAAGGGATTGAACATACTCGCCATCATGTGGCCAATTGGCATTAACTGCAATCAACATCTTTGCTCGTTTGGTTATATTGATCTTGAATTTCCCGGATTTTTGCATATGCTCATTTACAGTTCCAGGCATCGCATTGTAACCAGCTATACGGTGACACAATCAATAAATTGTGGAGGTATCTGACATGGCAATCGAAGGTTTACCGATTAGCGGACACCTGGCGGCAATCAACCAGGCTCAGGGCAAGCTGATTGATCTGGGAATTGAATTTGGACCGCGACTATTGGCCGCAACATTGATTATGGTGATCGGACACTACGTTGGAAGGTGGATAGGCCGTATGCTGGACAAGCTGCTTAAGCGGCTTGACCTGGATATCACCATCCGCCAGCTGCTCCTGCGCATGACCCGCGGCCTGATTTTGATGCTGTTCCTGATCATGGCCCTGCAAAATCTGGGGGTTGACCTGCTGCCGCTGATCGCCGGGCTGGGGGTGGCCGGAGCTGGAATTGCCCTGGCCATGCAGGGGGTACTGTCCAATCTGGCTGCCGGCCTGACAATCATTTTCACCAGACCTTACCGGGTCAACGAATACATCTCGATTGCCAGGGAAGAAGGCATGGTGGAAAGCATCTCGCTGTTCAGCACAACGTTGAGTCATCTGGACCTGTCCCGGGTGGTCATTCCAAACCGCAAGATAGCCGGAGAAATACTGCACAATTATGGCGAAATCCGCCAGCTCGGCCTGTCGGTCAAGGTAGCCTACGACACGGATCTCGGCCAGGCGCTGGCCATCATCAATGACACACTGCGTGCAAACCCGCGGGTTTTGCAAACGCCCAATCCGGTCGTCCAGATCGCCACTCTGTCCGATTTTTCGGTACACATCAGTGTGCGGCCATGGGTAGGGATTGCCGACTACTGTGATGCCATCGGTGAACTGAACCGTTCTATTCTGGAGACGCTGCAGAAAAACGATGTGAAGATACCCTTGCCGCAAAGCGAAGTCCGCTTGCTGTCAAACAGCGCCGCAGAAAGTGTCTGAACCGCATCAGGGCATCGGCTGGCAAAACGGACAGAAATGGGTGCCTCGCTGGCCAACCCTGATCTTTTCAATCGGCCGACCGCAATTGACACAAGGCCTGCCCTCCCTGCCATAGACCCTGACGGCGTATTCACCTGCCTTGAATACGCCGTCAATATTTGCCCCCCCTGCATGAACCGCTTCCTGGAGCACAGAGACAACAGCCTGATACAGCCTGCCGATCCCGGCATCGTCCAGAATGCGGGTATTGCACAAGGGGTGCAGTCCGGCCTGAAACAGACTTTCATCGGCGTAGATATTGCCGATTCCGGCCACAAAGGACTGATCCAGAAGCAATGGTTTGAGCTGGCGCCCCTTTTGCCTGATCCGGCTGGCAAACTCACCGGCACATATCTCCAGCGCATCCGGCCCAAGGCTGTTTATCACATCCGTCGGGTCATTGACCAACCAGACACGTCCAAATTTGCGCGGATCGTCAAAAAACAAGGTTGCACCACTGTCCATGCCAATCCTCATCCGGGTATGCGGCCCGGGCTGCATCTGCGCATCACCGGTGCGCACAATGCCGGTCATGCGCAGGTGCAGGGCCATGAACAGCAGATCATTCCCGTCGGCCAGTCCGAAGAAGAGATACTTGCCGTGCCGGCTGACAGAACGGATGATGCGCCCGGAGACTATTTGCAGAAACCGTTCCTGCTCGACACCATCGACAACACCTGGCCAGATCAGCTCAAGACTGCCAATGGCGTGCCCCAGCAAGGGAGGAATCGCATCACGGCACTGGCGTGCGACACTTTCTACTTCAGGCAGCTCCGGCATTATGGCCTCACAGAAAATCACCGTAATCAAGGTCAGTTAGGGTGCTGAGCTTAAAGTGATGGTTTATGTCGTGCACAACCACTGCATCCGGTGACAGTTCCGGATCGGCAATGATCCGCTCCAATTCCACTCCCAAATCAGAAAGCCTCAACTGATTACGCCGGCCATGCCCCAACAGGTCGGATACCCGTCCGGGATGGCAGGCGATGCTGACGCTGTTTTCCAAGCCCAGACAGGGTAATGTCTGTAGAAGCAGATCATAAAAGAGCTCCGAGCGGACAAGCTGCCCAAACGCCGGATGCCAGCATCCGGCCAGGATATTGGCCGTGTTCAGGCCTTCATCAGCCTGCAGACCGATGCGGATCACATCAACACCGTTACGCATTGCATGCAGCAGCATGCGTTTACTGATCGCAATCCCTTCAGACAGCTCCAGCGGGCGGTACAATCCGTCACGACACATGTCAGCCAGCACCGTACCCGCCAGAACCACCACCGGATAGATCCTGACCTGCCGGACACCGGCAGCGATCACCTGCCGCAGCGACATCAAGGATTTCTCCGTGCTGTCGCCCGGCAGACCTGGCATCAGCTGTGCCACCACGGACAGGCCGCCATCCATGATCCAGCCAATGGTCTGCTCCACACACGATCTATCATATCCGCGTCCGGTAAGCTCAAGGACATCGTCATCCATGGACTGAACACCCAGTTCAATGGTGCGCACGCCATAGTCGGACAAACGCCGGACGACCTGCGGTGTGATGGCATCCGGCCTGGTGGAGACCCTGACCGATTCAACCCGGCCGCTTTTCAGCAGGGGTTGCAGCGGTTCCAGCAGTTTCTGCTGATCCCCCATCGGCAGAGCAGAAAATGTACCGCCAAAATAGGCCACCTCCAGTGAACGCCCTTTGGCAGAGCGCTCCCATTGGGCAACCTTTTGCAGGATATCCCCGGCGGTCGGCAGAGCTCCGGCCGACGAAGAAATGATACGCTGGTCGCAAAACACGCACCTGTGCGGACAGCCCTGATGGCTGATGAAAAAAGGAACCTTGATTACGGGCACTGTAGCAGCTTTCAACCTTCAGTCCTCGAACATGACCGGGATTGCATCCTTTCCAGGGCATCGGCTGCGGCAGCCTGCTGGGCCTGCTTCTTGGACCGGCCACTCCCCTCTCCGGCAACCTCCTGATCTACAAGCACCTGAAAGCGAAACAGGCGATCGTGGGGCGGGCCGGACTCATCCATAAGCACGTATCTGGGAGCAGACATCCGGCGGGCGGAGAGCAGTTCCTGCAGAGCACTCTTGGAATCATTAAGATTGAGTTCTTCAGACGACACGGACAGACGGTCAGCAAAAAGTCTCAAGACGAGCTTTCTGGCGCACTCCAGTCCTCCATCCAGATAAACCGCCGCAATCAGAGACTCAAGCACATCTGCCAGGATGGAATCTTTATTGCGTCCCTGGCTCAGCTCCTCGCCGCGGCCAAGCAGAATATAGTCCCCGACCCCTGCCTTGCGGGCAATTGCAGACAAGGTTTCCTGATCAGCCATCTGAGACCTGAATCGGGACAGGCGCCCCTCATCACAATCTGGAAACCCGGCGTAGAGGCTTTCTGCCAGCAGCATCCCCAGCACCGCATCCCCCAAAAACTCCAAACGTTGATAATTGCCGCCGGCAACGTTGTTCTCATGACCAAAGGAAGGATGGGTCAGAGCAGTCACCAACAGTTGACGATCACTGAAATCATGATCCAGTATCTGCTCGACAGCGTGCAAGTCAGCATTCATCCAGCAAAACCTCCCCGACAGGTGTTAACCGCAGAACCTGTTGCAGCCTGCGGTCAGGACAATATATCCATGCCCGCCTTCACAATCAACACAATCCCGCTTACCGGTTGACTTAGTTACGTTTATGGCTACTATATACCCCATGATCAGCACTATCTCATTCCAAGATGTCTGTTATTCCGGCCGCCTGGATCATCTCTGCTTTGAGGTTGAGCAGGGTAGCCAGACCCTGCTGGTCACATCACGGGCTGACGATAATACAGCCCTGTACCAGATGATGGCCGGACTTGTACAACCGCTATCGGGCATGATCTCGATGTTCGGACAACATCTGTCGGAGATGGATGCCGCCGGACTGCAGTACATGCGGCAGACCGTCGCGATCGTGCCTGCCGGAGGCGGGCTGATATCCAATCTCAAGCTTTGGGAGAACATCACCCTTCCGATCGTATACGAAAAAGGAACCTTGTCCGGGGAATGCACCGAAGAGGCATACGATTACTTGAGAAAGCTCAACTATTCTGGCAATATCATGGCGCTGCCGGCGCACCTGTCGCTCAACGAAAAACGCATGGCCGCCTTCATCCGTGGTGCACTGAAGCGCGCTAGCCTGATGATTTACAGCGACTGTTTTGATATGTCTTCTGACACAAACAGGAGCAACTTCATCTCCGTAATCAAGGAATACCATCAGGCTGATACCACCCGGACGGCACTTTTTATCTCTACCTCGGAGAAGATTGCCGCAGACATCAGCCCGGACCGGGTCATCCACCTGCACCGATCCGCCAGCAATAATTTAGGTTCATAGTCTCTATTCCTATCAAGCAACGGAAATGCCATGATTCGTATCGAAGACCCAAGATTCAAAAACCTGGAACGCAAGATCGGGATATTCATCGTAATTGCCATGGCCGGTATTGCGGTATCATTCTATCTGTTCGGCGTGCAAAAAGACTTCTTCACCCCCAAATACAGCCTGAGATTCACGGTTGATCGCGGCACGGGCTTTACCAAGGGCATGGCGGTCAAGCTTTCAGGTTTCAGGATCGGCAGGATCACCTCCATTGCCCTTAACGACCAGGCCATGGTGGATATCACTGTGGAGATCGACAAAAAGTACAGCCGGTGGATACGCAATGACTCAACAGTCAAATTGGTCAAGGAGGGGCTGGTCGGAGACAGTATCGTCGATGTGGCCGTCGGTTCACTGGAAAAACCGGAGCTGCAGGACAAGGAAAGCATCGTCTATCTTAAAACCAAAGGCCTTGACGAAATGGCGGACGAGATCACTGAAAAGGTAAAACCTGTATTGATTGAGGTCCGTGACATCATCAGCTATATCAACGATCCACAGGGTGACCTGAAAAAGACCATCCGCAATCTTGAGCTTCTGACCCGCAATCTTGAAACCACGCGTCAGAACACAGACCGTCTGCTGATCAATGCCGACACCAATATCAGCAGGCTTGTAAACAGCGCCAACAGCCGCATCGACAGTCTTGATCTCACCCCCACCATCAACCGTTTGAACAGCACCCTCGACCATCTTGACAAGAGACTGCCGCCCATCCTGGACAACGTCAATGCTATTACGTTGGAAACTCGCCGGGCCACGGAGAAAACCCTCCCCCGGGTACCAGGGATGGTTTCGCAGGCTGAAGACATCATGCAAAGCTCAGACCGTCTGCTGAATTCAATCCAGAACAGCTGGCTGATCGGAGGGGGCGGTACCGCTTCAGCACAGAAGCAGGGTTTTATCAAGGGAGACAGCTATGAATAGAGGCTGCGCCATGCCCCTGTTGCCTATATTTACCTCACTAATACTTGCCGGATGTCTGGGAGGCCACCAGCCTGTCAGACCAGAGGTCCAGACCAGGGCAGAAAAGCTGCTTGATCGCGGTATCATGGCAAGTAATCAGGGCAACCAGGCTGCGGCGGAAGGCATGTTCAATGATGCACTCTCAATTGCCGCATCGATTGAAGACCGGCAGCTGACCTTGCGCACACTGATCAACCAGGCGCGCCTATATCGGCTTGCAAAACAGTTTGACCGAGCCGTCATGGCCATTGACACCGCCCTGGCCGCCGGTTCTGAAACAGGCATTGAACAGGCAGAATTGTTCCACGAAAAGGCGTTGTTGGAATTGGCGCTGGAGCGAACGGAATCAGCGGAGAAATGGGCCAGGATGGCGATTGCGGCCGAGTCAGGTGACCAACTGGGGCAGCGGCTGAACCTGCTGGCCCGAACAATGCTGGCCGGCAGAAAGCTGTCCGGACTGCAGGAACTGCTGAACAGGGCCTTGTCTGCCAACCGGGGACAAAACAGGGAGGAAGAGGCCAACTCACTGCGCATGCTGGGCATTTTTGCCAGGCAAATGATGGCATTTGATCAGGCAGGCCAGCACTTGTCAGAAGCACTCGAGATTGACAAGCAACTGGCCATCAGCACCAAGATTGCAGCCGATCTTGAAGAGCTGGCAATTAACAGCATTCAGGCTGAAAAACCGGCACAGGCCGTGGCATATCTGCAAAGGGTCTATACGGTCAACCTGGGTGGCGGACGGTTTACCAATGCCGCTGACAATCAGTTGGAGATTGCTTCGCTGTATAGTTATCTGGGGGATGACATCAATGCGACAAAAGCGAGACAGGAAGCCACAAGACTGGGAAACAACAATAGTCAGTCATCAAGAAAACCACCAGCCACCACCAGCCCCTCCAGCAGACCGTAGTCGCTGACCTGCATCCGCTCCATGCCGAACAGGTCCATGGTCTGAATGGTAATCAACGTGCCGGCAATAATCAGATCCTCACGCCCCTTTTCCAGACCAGGCACCTTTAACCTTTCCTCTGGTGACAAAGGCAGTAGCCGGTCGAAAATTGTCTGCACCTGCTTGCGGGTAACAACCGAATTGTTGATCCGGCGATAATCATAATCCTGCATCTGCATGCTGATCGCCGCCAGGGTGGTAGCGGTGCCGGCAGTACCTATCAGAACGCTGGCAGGTTTCACTGCATGCCCGCCGCTGGCCATCAAAGTCACCAGCCCTTCCAGTTCACGCCTGATCTTGTCCTGTATTGATTCAACCGTCACCTTGCCTTCGGTCAGCCTGACCACCCCCAGAGGGAGACTGCTGGTGAATTCTGTCCGATTGTTTTGAACCAGAGTATATTCCGTGCTTCCGCCACCAATATCGAACAAGAGCATATCCGGACAGGGATGATCCAGACCGGCCGCCACTCCTGCCAGTGCAAGCCTGGCCTCCGTATCACCGTCGATCACATTCAGCAGGATACCAAACCGGGAGAGAACAGCATCCACAAAGGCCTGACCATTGACAGCGTCCCGTACCGCACTGGTAGCAACCGCCCTGACCGAGGTAACACCATAAACTGATATAATTTCAGCAAACCTTGCTAGGCAATCGGTGGCACGCTTCAGCGCCTCGGAAGACAATCCGCGTTCACGACAAAACCCGCCCCCCAGACGCACGATCTGCCGTTCCACATGCAGATGTTCAAAACAACCCGATTCATCCATGGAAGCAATCAACAGCCTGGCGGTATTGGTTCCGAAATCAATCGCAGCGATCCTGACAGTCATGATCCACTCCGGCAAAGCATGGTCATGATGTTCCAACTCAACTCCGAAATGCGCATGAAACCGAAGACCAGATCATTATATAATATGGCCGCACGCGGACTGCACTCCCCACTGCTCATTCTTTCAAAATGACGGGACTTGACCTGATCGAAGAGTTGTCTGGAATCTTCCTTGATGCCACGCAGCTCAGCCAGATCCGGATCAGCCCCATCCCGCAGGTACGCCTCCAGGGTGCTGATACTGTCGGCAACAGCAATACTTAACTGCTTCAGATCAGACATGGCAAGTTCGGAGAAGGTCACACCATACTCCTTGCGGGTTGTAATGCAGGTCAGAATCCCCTCACAACGATCACCGATATGTTCAAGATCAGAGACCGTCTGCAACAGACCGGGTATGGCCACATTGATTTCATTCTGGCTGGTGGAATTGGACAGGGCCGCCAGAAAGGAGGTGATCTCATGATTCAGAAAATCCAACACCTGCTCATGCTGTCTGATGGTGTCTGCCCTGCGGGCATCGTAATCAAACAGAATCTCCCGTATATCGGCAAACATATAGGAGGTGACCGACAACATCCGCACAATCTCCTTGCGGGCCTGTTCAATAGCCAGGGAGGGTGTATTCAGTATCCTGGCATCCAGATAACCGGCGCAGGGCTGATTAACCACACCGTTACCAAGATGGCTGCTGATCGCGCCAATCAGGCGCGCCAGCGGACCGCTCAGAACAACCGCCACGGCAGCGGTGATCAGTCCTGACACAGTATAGACCCATGCCAAAAAGTGGGACAGCCTGACAGCGCCGTCAGGCGAGGCAAGCCCGCGGACATGCTCAATATCCATCAGATAGTGGGCCACAGCAATCAGCACCATCGTAACAGCCAGGTTGATGCCAAGGAATGCCGTGGCAACATTACGGGAGACCGATGTTCCGCCAATCGAAGCCAAAAGACCGATTAGCGCCACCCCCAGAGAACCGCCCAATGCCATTTCGAAGGCGATCTCGGGATTGACGGAATAGCTGGAAACCAGCGAGGTAATCACAGAGTTGAGCGAAGTAGAAGATTGAACAAAACATGCGATTACACTGCCAAAGAGGGAGGCGAGCAGAGGATTCTTGAAGAAAACACCATCAAAGGCGTTGTAGAATGGATGACTTTCATAAGGCCTGAAACTGCCTTCCAGCAGAGTAAGTCCCAGAAAAAGCAGGCCGGCACCCAAAAGCAGATCTCCGGAGTTGGCAAAGCGCCTGCGGCGTGCAAAGAATTTGAGCACTACGCCAAGAAATACCAGCGGCGTAGCCACCACACTGTAGGGGATGCCAGGCACATGCAGCGCGAGGGCAGCGCCCACCAGGACGCCGCCAAGTACGCTCAATGCCTGATAAGCATTCAGCATACCGCCGTTAAGCAGCCCAATGGAAAAGATTACGGCGGCATTTACGGAATTGAGCGAGAAAGACAGCACAATGCCGAACAGAGCTGAATAGAAACGATTCGAGGTAATACGTGCAAAAACACTCCGGATACGGTCATCGGCCACTGTCCGGATCCCGTCGGACAAAATCCGCATGCCGAGCAGAAACAGGCCGATACCGCCCAAAGCGCCCTCAAGCAGGCTGAGAGGCATGTTTAATGTACTCCTGATTTGAAAGAATCGATAAGGTACGAAAGACAGGGGGCCGGGCAATGCCCGTCAAAACGGACTACTTGTCCACCAGTTCTTTCAGTTCCTTGCCGACTTTGAAGAAAGGAAGCTTTTTGGGGCGCACGGTGATTGATTGACCGGTTTTGGGATTGCGACCGGTATAGGACTCATAATTTTTAGTTACAAAGCTGCCCAGTCCGCGGATTTCAATCCTGTCTCCGTTGATCATTGCTTCGGTCATGGAATTGAAAATCACGGAAACAATCTCTTCAGCGCGTTTGTTGGAAATTTCCTTCTGCAGTGCCAACTGTTCGATGAGTTCTGACCTGTTCATGAATCTCCTCCCCACAAATCAAGAAGCCGGATTAATTTTTAAGTATTATTAGGTGTTTTTTTATCGCATTGCAAGCAAGATAATCAATATTTCCAAAGAGTTTGGGCACAAATTGCAAGATATTACACTTTTTGCAACAGGGTGACACTTTCAAGGTGATAGGTCTGTGGAAACATGTCCACAGGCACACTTGAAACAACGAAATAATCATTTTTTCGAAAATCAGCGCAATCACGCGCCAGCGTACCCGGATCACAGGACACATAAATGACCCTGGCAGGGGCCAGCGCAGCTATCAGACTCACCGCATCAGCCGCCCCCTGGCGGGGAGGATCCAGAACAACCAGGTCGAAGTGACGCCCCTGATCCAAAAGATGTCTCAAACCCGAGGCCGTATCAGCGCAGACAAACTCGGCATTTTCGATCCGGTTGGCAGCGGCATTTGAAACCGCGGCCTCGATCGAGGCGGGATATGCTTCAATCCCGGTGACACTGCTAACCTGGGACGCCAGAGGCAGTGAAAAGTTACCGTTTCCACAGTACAGATCAAGCAGCCGTTCATGCCCCTGCAGATCAGCCATGCCACGCACCAGTTCCAGCAAGGCCCGATTTTGGGCCAGATTGACCTGTGAAAAACCGCCCGGGCGGAACATCAACCGGCAAGGGCTGCCATTATGATCTGGCAGCGTATAGTAAAGCGCGTCATCTCCGTAAACCTTGCGCAGGGTTGACTTGCGTCCGGTCTGCAGGTAAAGGCCGGTCAGCGGGGCCAACTCGCCGGCGCGTTCGGCGAAGAAATCGGCGGCCGCATCCGCATCCTGGCCGATGTAGTTGACGATCGCAACAGCCCCCTGCTCGGCACTGTCAATGTTGATCTGCGGTATCCTGTCCGGCTCGGCAAAATCCCGCAGCACAGCCCGCAGCGCCATCAATGAGCTATTTATGACCGGCGCCGCGACCGGACATCCCTCGGGCGCATCCTCCACAAAAT
>DAONZY010000024.1:0-34508 GCA_035407085.1 Deltaproteobacteria bacterium
GGCTGGTCAACGCCGAAGGGGACGGCCTGCCCGGATTGACGGTCGACCGCTATGCAGATTACCTGATGGTGCAGATCTACTGCGCCGGCTGGCGACCGCACCTGAAACTGGTTACGCGCGTCCTGCAGGAGCTGCTCGAGCCTCAGGGTATCTACGAAAAAACGCGCCCCCAGAACACACGTGAACTGGAGGCAACCGTCAGCAGCAAGCGCTATGGCAAACTGCTGGCCGGCCAGACCGCACACGAGCGCCTGGAGGTGCGCGAAAACGGTCTAACCTTTCTGGTCAGCCTGGAGCAGGGGCTGAATACCGGGCTGTTTCTGGACCAGCGCCGCAACCGATGCGACCTGATGACCCGCGTGGAAGGCAAACGGGTACTGAACCTCTTCTCCTACACCGGCGCCTTTTCCGTAGCCGCAGCTGCCAGCGGGGCCGAGCGGGTGACCAGCGTGGATGCCTCTGCCGGCTATAATGCCTGGGCCATGGACAACTTCGGCGCCAACCGGCTGAATCCCAAACGTTACGAATTCATCACCGCCGACTGTCTGACCGCGCTGGCCGACCTGACGACGCAAAAACGGGTCTTTGATCTCATCCTGATGGACCCGCCCTCCTTTTCCACCACCAGCAAAAACCGCTTCACCACCCGTGGCGGCACCTCCGAACTGGTTACGGCCGCCCTGCCGCTGCTGACAGACGGCGGACTGATGATCACCTCATCCAACCACCAGAAACTGGATGTGGCCGATTACCTCAAGGAACTGCGCCGTGGTGCGCTCAAGGCCGGCTGTGAATTGCGAGTCATCAGCCTGTCCGGCCAGCCGGAAGACTTCCCTTATCCGGTCAGCTTTCCGGAAGGACGCTACCTGAAGTACGTCACCTGCGTCAAGCAGGCCTAAATACAAACCAAAAGCCCCCTGCCGCTTGAACCATGGCAGGGGGCTGCGATGTCACACGCCTTGTCTGCTTTACCCTCGCAAGACCGTCCCGGCCCATTGCTGGCAGACTCCGGCGCCATGCCTCAGTCAGTCGGCATCACAAGCCTCCTTGAAAAGGTCCGGCCCATTGCGTGACATTCATGCATACAGCGTCGATGATATCTGGCCGCTGGAGCTGCTCTGGCCGTAGCTGGCGCTGCTCTGCTGCAGATAGCTCTCAATGGCACTGGTAAGCAGTTTCTTCAGCTCACTGTCTATGGCGCCGGCGGTACCGGACTGATCCTCTTCCAGTGTTTCCAGCAGGGCCTGCAGCGTGCTGGCCAGAGAGTCTTCCGAGCCTGAGTTCTGCGCCTGGGCACCTTCACCCGGCTTGGGAGGCGGCGGTCCCTGACTGGAGATCTTCTCTTCAATGCCGGCCAGGATAGTTTCGGCTTCGTCGGTACTGCCCGATTCCAGGGCCTTGGACAGACTCTCCAGGTCTTTCAGAAACGGATTGTTGGCGCTGGTGCTGCCATCCGAAGCGACCTGCTCCTGCAGTGCGGCCAGGGCTTCCTGTGCGGTTTCCGTATCGCCCGATTCCAGGGCGCTACTCAACTCTTCCAGCAGGCTGTTGATGCTGGACTCATCTTCCGACTCTTCCGGCTTGGGTGGTGGCGGCCCCTGAGGTCTGCCTTGCTGGGCCATTTTGGCAATGGCTGCATCCGATTCCAGACGGCTGATTGCACCATCAGAGTCGCTGTCGATCTGACTGAACATGTCGGCGCTTGATACACCGCTCCCCTGGGTGTTGCCGCTGGAGGCCATCTGACTCATCTCGTCGGAGCTGATAGCACCATCTCCGTTCTTGTCAGCCTTCTTGAACATCTCCTCCTGCATCTGCTTCAGCATGGCTGAAGTGACACTGCTGCTGGTACTGCTGATCGAACTGGTCATTGTGATACCCCTTTCCATTTGATGTCGCCCGCCACCTGATAAGCGGCGGACTTGCATATCTGTTATGCCTATCGGTTTCAAATGGGCAAGAAATGTGGAAACAATGTGAAAACGCCTGGCCGTCCAATTTGTATCTGACATGTAGCAGACAAGCTGTGGTAAAAATGTCGGGCGGATATCATCAAAACAGACAAGGTTGAACATGAAAACCGGCATCACCCACAAGCTGTTCCTGGCCATGCTGGCGGCATGCATCATCGCGGTGGCGAGCATGGTCGTCAGCACCCACTGGCAGATCAGACGCGGGTTCCAGCAGTACGTCGACTCCATTGAAAAGGCCGGCATGGCCAAGCTGGCAGCACGACTGGAGCAGGAATTTGCCGCCCGCAATGATTGGCAGCGGCTGAAGTCAAATCCCCGCCTCTGGCAGCGGATGATCGCCGAGTCCATGCATGTCCACCCGCCCGGGGAATTGACTCCGCCGTCGGGCAGGTATTTCCCCGGACCGCCTCCAGGGGATCCGCCACCTTCACCCCTGCCGGACGGACAACCACCAGACCGACTGCCCCCGCACATGGCTCGACTTTTCGACCAACGCTTGATGCTGATGACCCCCGACCGCCAGCTGCTGATCGGCAGCGGCAACCCGGCGGAATCGGATCGAACCGTACCGCTGATGCATGGCGGTCAGGTGGCAGGTTATCTGGCCATACTGCCGCCATCGGGCACGCCCGACCCGCTGCAGCAGCGCTTCCTGCAGCAGCAGAAAACATCACTGCTGGTTGTGGCAGTGGTGGTGGTCATGTTGGCCGGCGGGCTGTCCCTGCTGCTGGCGTCACGGCTGGTCAGGCCGGTTCATGCCCTGGCAGCCGCGACCCACAGGCTTGCGGCCGGAGACCATACCGTGCGCGTCACGGCGGAATCAAGGGACGAAATCGGGCGACTGGCCGGAGATTTCAATCAGCTGGCCGCCACACTGGAAAAAAACGATCAGGCCCGCCGTCAGTGGATTGCCGACATCTCCCACGAGCTGCGCACACCGCTGGCCATTTTGCGGGGCGAGATCGAGGCCATTCAGGACGGTGTCCGCCCCTGCACCCAGGAAAGCATCGCCTCGCTGCACGGCGAGGTGCTGCGGCTTGGGCGACTGGTGGATGACCTGTACCAGCTTTCACTATACGACCTGTGTGCCATGAGCTTCAAAAAATCGGAGCTGGACTGCGCAGCACTGCTGGCGGAGGCGCTCGAGGTGTTCCATGGCGAGTTCAGCGCCAGGGGCATCCAGCTGGAAACTGCCATTCCGGTCGCCCCAGTGCCTGTTCTGGCTGACGGCGAACGGCTGCATCAGTTGTTCGCCAATCTGCTGGAGAACAGCCTCAGATACACGGACAGCGGCGGAAAGCTGTCTGTCCAGCTGGAACCGGCGGGCAGCAGCGTGGTCATCCGCTTTGACGACAGCGCACCCGGTGTGCCGCCAGAGGCGCTGGAGCGCCTGTTCGACCGGCTCTACCGGGTGGAAGGTTCCCGCAGCCGCGCGTTGGGCGGGGCCGGGCTGGGCCTTTCAATCTGCCGCAACATAGTCGAGGCGCACGGCGGCCGGATCACAGCTGCGCCATCATCACTTGACGGATTGTCGGTCACGGTGATACTTCCTTTACTGGAGCAGGGGACATGAGTACCAGCGTACTGATTGTGGAAGATGAACAGAAGCTGTCCAGCCTGCTGGCAGACTACCTGCAGCAGGCCGGCTACGAGACGCTCTGCACCGATAACGGCCTGACGGCGGCCGGGTTGGCTCGGGTGAGCAATCCCGGACTGGTGCTGCTCGATTTGATGCTACCCGGCCGTGACGGCCTGGAGATCTGCAAGGAGATCCGTGCCTTTTCATCCGTGCCGATCATCATGCTTACCGCGCGCATCGAGGAAATCGACCGTCTGCTTGGACTGGAACTGGGGGCGGATGACTACATCTGCAAACCGTTCAGCCCGCGTGAGGTTGTCGCCCGTGTCAAGGCCGTGCTGCGGCGCAGCGACCCGCCCCTTGTCCCGACTGGCCGGGGACTGACCATGGACGAGCTGCGCCACCAGGCCACACTCTGCGGTCAGCCGCTGGAGCTGACCGCCGTGGAGTTCAAACTGCTGAAGATCCTCTATTCGGCGCCTGGCAGGATCTACACCCGTTCCCAGCTGATGAACCGCATCTACCCCGATGTGCGGGTGGTCAGCGACCGGACCATTGACAGCCATGTCAAGAAGCTGCGCAAGAAGCTGGCCCTGCTGCAGCCCGAAAGGGAGTTAATCCACTCGGTTTATGGCGTGGGCTACAAATACGAGTGCAACGCAGAATAATCTGAGGCGGACGGCTTAGTTAGACAGCAGGAAGGGTTGCATGAAAATATGGATTGATGCAGATGCCTGCCCGCGGGTAATCAAGGAGATCGTATTCAGGGCTTCGGAGCGACTGGAACTGCCTGTGGTACTGGTTGCCAATCAGGGGCTGTCCAAACACCACTCCCGCATGGTCACTTCAGTAGTGGTTTCCGATGGTTTCGATGTGGCTGACGACTATATTGTTGAGCATGCCGCCCCCGGCGACCTGGTCATCACCGCCGACATCCCGCTGGCTGGCCGGATTGTGGAAAAAGGGGCCATCGGGCTCGACCCGCGCGGCGAGCGCTACACAGAGGAAAACGTGGGTGAACGCCTCTCCATGCGCGACCTGATGCAGGAGTTGCGCGTTGCCGGGATGATTCATGGCGGACCGGGGCAATTCGGCAATACTGACCGTCAACGCTTCGCCTCTTCACTGGATACGATCCTAACACGCATGCTGAAACGGAGGCACCAGGGATGACCATCGAGATCAGGGAAAGTGACATAAAGGTGGAGTTTTACCGCGCCTCCGGGCCGGGAGGCCAGCACCGCAATACCACCGATTCGGCGGTGCGTATTCGCCATCTGCCCAGCGGCATCGTGGCCCAGGCCTCGGAAAGCCGATCGCAGATACAGAACCGCGAGATGGCTATGATCCGTCTACAAGCGGCATTAAAAAAACGCGAGCAGAAGGCAAAAAGACGCGTCGCCACCAAGGTGCCCCGCATCGCCAGGGAAAAGCGCCTGGCAGCTAAACGGATCAATGCCATGCGTAAAAAGCTGAGATCTGTCACCGATTGAACAAACGGCGCCGCCTCCCCGACAACAAAGCGTTGACTTATTTAACTAAAACCGATAGACAGTTTTACCGGCTGTTTACCGGGGCGCTGCAATGCGCAACACCGGCAGCCAGACACATTAAGAAAGGTGGTGGTATTACAATTGGACAGTCATAGTAACAAGCCGCCCTTACCCTACCCGCTTTCCCGGCGTTAACCGCACCCGAGCAGTTTCCTTTTCTGCCTGTGGGCAGTCCGCGTCTGACAAAGCGGGCACCCCGGAGGCAGATATCCCCTGAACGGATATCCCTCTCAAATCCAATTTTATATCGTGACAGCATCAGTGCCCTACCCGGACTGCATGTGCATCTGTGTGCGCAGTCGTACCGCATTGCACTGTTGTTGCCACAAACGGCACCTTGCCGTGCAGGGGGTAATCCATGAAAAGATTCTTTGAAATCAAAAATGGCGTTGTGGTCAACACATCAGACGAGACCGCACCGGTCTGTGTGATCGACACGCCTGACAACCAGGAAAAACGCCACATCCTGGATGTACTGAAAATAGACGGCTACGACCTGGATTCCGCGCTGGATCCGGACGAGATTTCCCGGGTGGAATTCGAGGTCGAGCGCATCTCCGTAATCTGGAAACTGCCAAAACAGGTCGCTGCCGACCTGCAGCTTCGTTTTGATGTCTCATCGGTCGGCATCTTCCTCAATGGCCCCGGCCTGACCATGATCTGCGGCGAAGATCTGGTACAGTTTTCGCCCAAGGATTTCCATGGGGTTGTCAGCCCGACCGACCTGCTGCTCAGGTTCCTGTTCGCCACCACCCGGCATTTCATGGGGCACCTGAAGGTCATCAAGCAGATCACCATGGAACTTGAATCCAAGATCAGCGCCTCGATGGAAAACCGCTACCTGCTGCAGATGTTCGCCCTCAGCGAAAGCCTGACCTATTACCTGACCGCCATTGAGGGCAATCAGACCGTGCTGCTCAAGCTATCCTCCAAGTCTGCCGCTCTGGGATTCAGCAAGACCCAGATCGACTTTCTGGACGATATCGTACTGGAAAGCAAGCAGTGCGCCCGGCAAGCGCAGATCTACAGCACGGTTCTTTCCGGCCTGATGGATGCCCGCGGCACGATCATCAACAACAACATGAACGTCCTGCTCAAGAACCTGACCATGATCAATGTAGTCTTCCTGCCGCTCAACCTGATCGCCAGCATCGGCGGCATGTCGGAGTTCAGCATGATGACACAGGGGTTGGGCTGGAAGGCATCCTACTTCCTGTTCTCGCTGGCCATGCTGCTGATCGGCTGGCTGACCTGGTTCGCCCTCTCACGCTACCTGCACAGGAACGCGGAGACCCGCATCAAAAGGCAGGCCGACTATAGCCACCGCTGAACGCCAACAATAGGGATTGCCGCAGCACAGCCGGATGTGCTATAAATATCAGCAACACGTGAACCACAGGGATCACCCCCTGTGGTTTTTATTTTGGCGCAACACACATTTAAAAGGAGTTTCAGACAGACATGATTACCGCATCAAACGTGACACTATCCTACGGCAAGCGCATCCTATTCAAGGACGTCAACATAAAGTTCACCCCCGGCAACTGCTACGGCCTGATCGGCGCCAATGGCGCCGGCAAGTCCACCTTTCTGAAGATCCTCTCCGGCGAGGTTCAGCCGGACAAGGGCGAGATCACCATCGGATCGGGCGAACGTATCGCAGTGCTGCGCCAGGATCAGTTCGCCTTTGACGAGGAGACGGTCTTCAATACGGTCATCATGGGCCATCGCCGTTTGTACGACGTAATGGTCGAGCGGGAGGCGATCTACTCCAAGGCCGACTTCAGCGAGGCGGACGGCGTCCGTTCGGCCGAACTGGAAGGGGAATTTGCCGAGATGAACGGCTATGAGGCCGAGGCCGAGGCCGCCGTGCTGCTCAACGGACTGGGTATTCCGGAGGACCTGCGCAACAAGAAGATGAAGGAACTGGAAGGGGGCGACAAGGTGCGGGTGCTGCTGGCCCAGGCCCTGTTCGGCAATCCGGACGTACTGCTATTGGACGAACCAACCAACAACCTGGATCTGAAGTCGATCAAATGGCTGGAGGAGTTCCTGTTCCGCTTCCCCAACACGGTCATTGTCGTCTCCCACGACCGCCACTTCCTTAATCAAGTCTGCACCCACACGGCTGACATCGACTTCAGCCGCATCCAGGTTTACGTCGGCAACTACGATTTCTGGTACCACGCCAGCCAGTTGAACCTGCGCCAGCGACAGAACGAAAACCGCAAACTGGCCGACAAGGCGGCCGAACTGAAGGAGTTCATCCAGCGTTTCAGCTCCAACGCCTCCAAGGCCAAGCAGGCCACCTCCCGCAAGAAACTGCTGGACAAACTGACCCTGGAAGACATGCCCGTATCGTCCCGCAAATATCCCCACGTCATGTTCAAGCCCGATCGCGCCTGCGGCGACATCATCCTCGAGATCAGCGGGCTCTGCAAGGAACTGGACGGAGTCCAGGTACTGAAAGACTTCAACCTGATCGTGCGCAAGGGAGAAAAGATCGCCTTCGTGGGAAGCAATGCCCTGGCCAGGACCACCCTGTTCCAGATCATCGCCGGCGAACTGGAGCCGGATAGCGGCAGCTTCCGCTGGGGCGTGACCATTACCACATCCTATTTCCCCAAGGAGCATAGCGCCTTTTTCGAAAAGGAACTCAACCTGATCGAATGGCTGGGACAGTACGCCCCACCCACTGAAGGCGAGACCTTTGCCCGCGGTTTTCTTGGCCGCATGCTTTTCTCCGGAGACGAGGCGCTCAAGAAGACCGGCGTACTCTCGGGCGGCGAGAAGGTGCGCTGCATGCTGGCGCGCATGATGCTGACCGGCGCCAATGCACTGATCCTTGACGAACCGACCAACCACCTGGATCTGGAATCGATCACCGCCCTGAACGACGGACTGATCGCCTTCCCGGAAGTGCTGCTGTTCGCTTCCCATGACCACGAGTTCGTCTCAACGATTGCCAACCGGATTATAGAGATCACGCCCGGCGGGGTCATCGACAGGGTGATGGGCTTTGAGGAGTATCTGGAAAGCGAGGATGTGTCCAGGGAGCGGGATGGGTATTATCACGGCCATGCGGAGTTGACGCTGTAAACCGTTTCGGTGCCCCGTGTCCGCAGGCCGTAATTATAACGGACAACGAGGTACGGACACGCGTCCCGGCTTTATTTCTTTCTGCTCTTCTCCGGCACGGGCAGTTTGAGCATTTGCAGCACCTGAATCATATCATCCCAGACCTCCCAGAAGAGTCCTGAGTCCCCCTTGTTGCGCAGCAGGTAGGCGGGGTGGTAGGTAGGCATGAGCGGCACACCGTGATAGTCATGGAAGCTGCCGCGCAGCTTGGAAATGGGACTTTTCACTCCCAGCAGCGTATTGGCAGCCGGCTTGCCCAAGGCAACAATCACCTCCGGCCGGACAGACTGCAACTGGCGCTGTAAAAACGGGGAGCAGGCCGCGATTTCCTCTGCCAGCGGTTCACGGTTTTTAGGCGGACGGCACTTGACCACATTGCAGATGTAGACCTCATCGCGCGAAAGCCCCATGGCGGTGATGATCCGGTTGAGGATCTGACCCGCTTCACCGACAAAGGGCAGCCCCTGGGCATCCTCATCAGCGCCCGGCCCCTCGCCGACAAAAACCAGCCGCGCATTGGGGTTACCGGCGCCAAAGACAATTTCCTTGCGGGTCTTGCCCAGTGGACAGCGCTGACAGTCCCCCAGATCCCTGCGGATCTTCTCCAGCGGCTCATGCTGGGCCGGGGCAGCCACCGCAGCCGGCCCGACAGCCGCTTCTTTTGCGGTCGCCGGTTCCTTCGCGGATGTCCGTGACGCATCAGCACAGGGGACACCGGCAATGCCGTCAACACCACTCTCCTGGAGGCCGTCCAGGTAATGCAGCAAAGAGGCTCTGATGATGGCCGGGGTGAGGTTATGTGGCAAGGTGGGCTCCTGTCTGATATGGTACTTATTGCCGCGTACGGAAAATCTATCAGCCTGGCATGGCTGATGTCAAAACAAGTTTCACACCGGAGGATACGGTTTGCTGCGTTTGATTCCTGCCGCACTGGCGGCCCTGTTTGCTTTACTTGCCCTGCCCGTCGAGGCGCTGGCCTGGGGCGGCGGCATGCACCTGAAGATCGGCCTGGAGGTTCTGGAACACCTGCACCTGCTGCCGGCAGCGGTGGCAGCTCCGATTGCCGCCTGCCCGCGAGACTTCCTCTATGGCTGCCTGTCGGCCGACATCACCCTGGGCAAAAAGTTCACCCACTATCTGCTGAACTGCCACCGCTGGGGCATTGGCCGCAAGGTACTGCAGTCGGCCCGGACACCGGGAGAGACCGCCTGCGCCTATGGTTATCTCTGCCACCTGGCGGCGGACGTGATCGCCCACAACTGTTTTGTGCCCTACAAGATCATGCAGGCCTTCCCCACCGTTACCATGAAGCACGCCTACTGGGAGATGCGCTTCGAAACCTTCATCTCCAAAGAGGTCTGGGAGACGGCAAGGGATGTCTGTCACAGTGACCAGCGCGCCAATGATGTGCTGCTGCGCAGTGTGCTGGCGCCGACGATCTTCTCCTTTGGCGTAAACAAGCGCATCTTCAACTCAATCATGCTGCTCTCCCGGCTGGAGCGCTGGCAGCGGGTCATGCAGACCCTTTCGGACACATCCCGCTATCTGCTGACCGATGAGGAATTCGGAGAGTATTACTGGCTCGCCCGCGAGGCCGCCCTTGATTTCATGCAGGCCCCGGAGGAAAGCGATCTGCTCATGGCCGACCCGATCGGGGAGCAGGCCCTGGCCATGGCCGAGGCGATGCGCAGAAACCTGCGCATCCTTTACAAATCCGGGCGAATCACAAAAGAGGATGGTCTCCAGCAGGTAGATAACACCAGACAGAAACTCAAGCAGGCGCTGCATGACAGCAGCCTGATGGGAGAACTCTACAGCGGCAGATAGCCCCATAGAACAGCTACATGGTCACGACACGGTTACGACCGCTCTGCTTGGCCCGGTAGAGGGCATCATCGGCCCGTTTCAGCAGCAGTTGGGGCGTGTCACCCTTCTTGAGTGCGCTCAGCCCCAGGCTGACCGTTACCTCGATGGTGTGTCCGTCAAAGACCATCCGCATGGCCTCGATCTGCTGCCGGATGTTTTCCGCCACAATCCCGGCGCCAGCCAGCCCTGTCTCCGGCAGCAGGCAGCAGAATTCCTCCCCGCCATAGCGGGCCACCACGTCGGTGCAGCGGATAACCGCGGCGATCTTCTCTGCCACCGACCTGATCACCTCATCCCCACACTGGTGCCCGTAGTTATCGTTGATCATCTTGAAAAAATCGATGTCGATCATCAGCACAGCCAGTTCCCGGCAGTAACGGCGATGACGCTCGTACTCATCCTGCAGGCGCTTCTCCAGAAAGCGGCGGTTATAGATACCGCTAAGGCTGTCCCTGGTGTTCATCTCCACCAGACGCTGTTCATAGGAGGCCAGCTCGGTCACATCCTGGACCACCAGAAACATGCGACTGATCGTGTTATCCTCCGCACGGATCGGCCCCATTGTACAGCTCTGCTGCATGTGGGTGAAGCGGGCGGCCAGCGTGCCACCCGGTTTGAAGGGAAACAGGTAGTTATGCAGTTTCTGTGAAAAGAAGGCAAAATTGCCGAAGGAGAGCACCATCTTGCAGTTCTTGTTGAAGCTGTTGTTGTCCAGTTCGGGGAAGTGGGCGAACAGGTGCCCGCCGATAATGTGTTCAGCCGGGATGCCGCTCTGGACGGACATCCAGCGATTCCAGTGCCTGACGATCAGCTCTCGATCCAGGATGACCAGTCCGATGCTGAGCGTTTCGAAGATCTGCGCCATTTCATTTTCACTGCTCATACTGTTCCATGAATGCGGCCAAGGCCGACTTAAGCCAGGTGTTTGACGCATGATTTGTCACCAGAAACATGAAGCCCTCCACATCGCGTTCGTTGAAGCGGAACACGGTCTTGAGCACGATGGCGGTTGACTCGGGCACAACCAGCCCGGCCGGAATCGCCTCAGCCGGCGGCATACGGGTGGATACCCGGGGAGGAGAATAGGAAACCGCATCCCCCAGCAGTTCAGCCAGCTTGCCAACGCAGGCGCCAATCAGTATATTGCCCACCTCCATCAGGGTTTCCCGCTCCAGCATATCCAGGGATTCGCAGGCAAAGCCCTCTTCTTCACAGCCAAACAGCGATACCAGCTCCTTGCCGGCTCCATCCCGGAATACCAGAAAAGCGTTGCCCAGGAACTGCCCCCAGTAATCCTGTTCCACCACACTGACACTGCTGTAATCAGCAACCTCGCGGCCAATATACTCCGGCAGTTCGGTGGCATTGATCATCTGTATGTTGGGCACGCTCAGCACCACGAAGATATTGATCACCTCGGCCAGATCCGCGGCAGCCTTGCCAAAGGCAATATTCATGATCTCCTGCAGGATATCCTGTTCCTCAAGCGTCATGATTTCTTCTGGCGTCACCATGGCCTATCCCCTTGTCTCGGCAAACGAGATCGCATCTTCGACGGTCTCTTTACTGGGGGGTTTTCTGACCACGGTCAGCGCCCCGGCCTCGCGGGCCTGCTCCAGTGAACGCACTTGGATATCAGCGGTACAGACGATGATACGCGCCTGGGGATCAAGCCGGATGATCTCGCGTGTGGCGCTCAGCCCATCCATGACCGGCATGGTCAGATCCATGAAGGTTACATCCGGCCTGACCTCTTGCCAGAGTTCCAGGCCGGCCTGACCATCGCCCGCCTCAAAAAACTCGTACCCGCGGTCTTTGGGAATGCAGCTTTTCAGCATCCGCCTGGAGATCGGGGAGTCATCAACGAGGAGTATTCTGCTGACCATGGTTATCCATCCTTCCTCATGCCTTGCTGCCTCGGCATGTCTGCAATTCGCAAGCAACGTTATCCAGAATGACGCCGGCCAGTTCGTCCTTGGACATCAGCGGGCAGTCGACCGCACGGCCATCGCGGAACAGCAGCAGGGCACGGTTGGTCTCAACGTTGAACCCGGCATCCGGTTGGCTGACATCGTTGGCAACGATCATGTCCAGATTCTTTTCACGCAGCTTCTGTTCGGCATACTGCCGCAGGTTGTCGGTCTCGGCCGCAAAGCCGACCAGCAGGGGGCGCCGGGGCAGTTGCCCCAGCCCGGCCAGGATGTCCGGGTTCCTGACCAGTTCCAGCGTCATGCCGCCATCCTGCTTCTTGATCTTGGCAGCACACCTTTCGGCAGGACGATAATCCGCGACCGCAGCAGACTTGATGACCGCCTGGCACGCATCGATGTGCGCCATGACCGCGGCCTGCATCTCGAGGGCGCTGGAAACGGAGACCAGCTCCACTCCGCACGGAGGATCAATCCTGACCGGGCCGCTGACCAGGATTACCCTGGCACCGCGTCGGGCGGCACACCTGGCAATGGCGTAACCCATCCTGCCGGAAGAGTGGTTGCTGATGTAGCGTACCGGATCCAGATCCTCACGGGTCGGCCCGGCTGTCACCATGATTGTCTGCCCCGCCAGATCCCTGGGGCCGAGCGCCGCAACCGCCGCCTCTAAAATCGCCTCCGGCGGGGCCAGTTTGCCCTCGCCCTCCCAGCCGCAGGCCAGCATCCCCTTCTCCGGCGAAACAAACAGGAAACCGAAACGGCTCAAACGCTGCTCGTTTTCACGGTAGATCGGATTGGTGTACATATTGACGTTCATGGCCGGCGCAATCAGCACCGGCGCCTTGGTCGCCATGACCGTGGTGGTCAGCATGTCGTCGGCAATGCCATTAGCCACCTTGCCGATGATATTGGCCGTGGCCGGCGCAATGATAAACAGGTCGGCCCGGTCCGCCAGGGAGATGTGTCCGATCTCGGCCTGGCTGATCAGGTTGAACAGCCGGGTATGAACCGGATTGGCGGATAATGTCTGAAAACTGAGCGGCGTTACAAACTCCATGGCGGAGTTGGTCATGATCACATGCACAGCCGCCCCGGCCTTGGTTAACAGCCGCACCAGCTCCAGGGCCTTGTAGGCGGCGATGCCGCCGGTCACCCCCAGAATGATGCATTTCCCCTTGAGCATACCTGCCTCCGAATTATTGACTGTTTGCTTCAACATCAGAAATAGGGATTGTACTGCTTCTCATGGCCAATCGTGGTGGCCGGGCCGTGCCCCGGACAGACGGTTACGTCATCCGGCTGGGTAAATATCTTTGTGCGAACCGAGTTGATCAGCTGTTCATGGGATCCGCCCGGCAAGTCGGTGCGGCCAATTGAATCGGCAAACAGCGTGTCACCGGAGATCAGCAGCTTTTCCTTTTCCAGGTACAAGCAGCAGCAGCCCGGACTGTGTCCCGGCGTATGCAGCACACGGAAACGCAATTGGCCCACAGCGATCTCGGCGCCATCAGCCAGGAAACTGTCCGGCGCCGGGGAACTTTCCGCCTGCAACCCATAGGAACGGGCCACTTCAGACGCCCTTGCCAGCATGGCGGCATCGCCCTCGTGGATCAGCAGACGTGCCCCGCAATGCTCCACCACAGCGCGATTGGCGCCCACATGGTCAAAATGTCCATGGGTGTTGATCACCTGGCCGATTTTCAGATCCAGCCGCTCAATCGCGGCAATGATCTCCGCGGCATCGCCACCGGCGTCAACCACCACCCCTTCGTGGGTGGCATCACAGCCAATGATGAAACAGTTAACCCCCAAAGGTCCGACTTGCAGAACTTCCATTATCATGCACAACACCTCTTCGATTGTATGGTCTGGCAGGCCGGAGATCCGGGCCGTGCTGTTGACAGTCCGGGGGGCCTGCGATAAAGTCACTTGTGCATCAACAGACCCGGACAAGCAGAAAACGGGCAGGATGCAGGATAGACAGGTGAATAAAAACTACAAAGGAGACTGATTTATGGAACGTTGGATCTGCACCATCTGCCAGTACGTTTACGACCCGGAAGCAGGAGATCCGGACAACGGCATCGCCCCAGGAACTCCGTTTGCCTCATTACCGGACGACTGGTGCTGCCCGCTCTGCGGAGCAGGCAAGGATGTCTTCGAAAAGGAATAAACAAGGATGTGTCCGCTACCTGAAGACGGGTAGCGGACACACCCTCCCCCCTCCTACATCTCAACCCTGGTCACAACGCCCTGCAGCTTGGATGCGGGCAGTTTATGAAACTGGACAAAATTTCTGGTAAGTTTCTTCAACATGGCAAACACCCGCCAAAGCGGATTTCTGGTTTCAATATCCTCGATGCCGTAGAAAATCACTTTTTCGTGAATACCATATTCCTTCAGCAAAGTCTCCAAATCAATCATCTCCATGTATCCGGCGCTGACCTCGAAGAACTCCAGACCGACGCCCACGTGGCGATTATGGATGCAACTGATCTCGAACGGCTCATCGGTACGTGTGATCGAAACAAACACATTGCGATCATAGATGATATTGGAGCGAACCATACAGTGCACAATATAGGGTGGAATCACATCCAGCCCCTTGAGAAAGAACAGGGCGCAGCCCGGTATATTCCTGTCTTTGGCATAGATCTGTTCATAGGAGAGCATGAAGGTTTCCAGATCCAGCGGACGCAGTGCATAATACAGTGCCCGCTGCCCTTTTGTCCAGAGCATGATCGTGGCAAACGGTATGGAGGCCAGAATGATCGACCAGTAGGCGCCATGGGTGAACTTGGAGAAGGTCGAAGTGAAGTAGACCAGATCGATAGCAGTAATCACGGCCACAATCGGCACCTTCCATTTCTTGGTGGTTTTGGAAAAGACCATGATCATCATGATCGCGGTGATACTCATCGAACCGGTTACCGCCATGCCGTAGGCCGACGCAAGATTGCCCGAACTCTGGAAAAACAGCATCACGAAGATAACCGCGCACATCAGTGCCCAGTTGACGGAACCGATGTAGATCTGGGACTGGATATGGCGCGAAGTATAGTCAACCTTCAACAGGGGCATCAGACGGGTGGTTATGCCCTGGTAGACGATTGAGAACACACCGCTGATGATGGCCTGGGAGGCGATGATGGTTGCCATGATGGTCAAAACCAGAAAGGGGATATAAAGCATGGGCGCCTGGCTCTGGATCATGCCGAAAAGGATATTTTTGACCTGGGGATTGTTGACCACAAAGGCACCCTGCCCCAGATAATTGACAAACAATGCGGCAAACACGAAATACCAGGCGCGGATGATCGGCTTTTTTCCCAGGTGTCCCATATCAGCATAAAGCGCCTCTCCACCGGTGGCACACAGGATTACCTCGGAAAGCACGATGTAGCCGGCCAATCCGTTTTCCTGAAAAAAGCGGATTGCGTACCATGGATTGATGGCCTCAACAATACCCGGCATTGTTGAGATCGAGGCCAGGCCGGAGACCAGCAGTGCCATAAAATACACCGCCATGATCGGACCGAAGATGCCTGCCATCTTGTCCGTGCCACGGGACTGGTAGAAGAACAGGGTAAAGGCGATCAAAGCAGCAACCAGCACCAGCAGCCCCTGCCTGGTCCCCTCCAGCCCCGGAATCAGCAGCATACCTTCCACGGCGGACAGGATCGAGATGGCCGGCGTGATAACACCGTCACCCAACAGCAGCGAGACACCCAGAAAAGAGAGAAAACCGGAAAAGACCAGCACACGCCCCTTCTTGAAGAGCTTGATGATGATCTCCCGCAGCATGATCTCGCCTCCCTGACCGTTCCTGCCCAGGCTCATGGCCAGCCAGGCATATTCAGCCGTAACCAGGATAGTCATGGTCCAGAACACCAGGCAGAGGATGCCGTAGACGTTCTCCACCGTCGGTTTTGTTAATGTAAAAACAACCGAAAGGGTATAGATCGGACTGGTGCCGATGTCACCGAACACCAACCCCAGCGCCTTGACAATGCCGCCGAAAAACGAGTCCTCATGTTTGTGCTTCATTGAGCTGCCTCCCCTGATGAAAATCAAAAAAGCCGCCGGCTTGCGCCAGCGGCTTGAATATTCTGCTGTCGTGCCCTTCCAGATGCCTGCGAGGTTAGCTGTCGGGCTAGAGTTTGGAAGTCCTCTCTCATTTCAATGAGTTAGCCCCTGCTGATCGGGTCCCCCGCACCCGTCCTATCGGAGCGGGTCTCGGCTGCTGACGGGCAATCCTACTCCTCCTGCAATGCTTGTCAAGCATTTGGTTAATGGGGTGATTTGCCGTTTTACTCACAGCTGAAAAATTGCTAAACTCGCCAAAAAATCAGAACAGGACAACCTGCAGATGACACAAAAGATACTGGCGCTCAAGGTGGATGTGGATACCCATGCCGGCACGCGGGACGGCGTACCGGCGCTGTTGGAGGACCTGGGGCGTTTCTCCGCCCGGGCCACCTTCTACTTCTCCATGGGGCCGGACAACACCGGCAAGGCGCTGCGCCGCATCTTCACCCGCAAGGGCTTTCTCAAAAAGGCGCTGCGTTCCGGCGCGCCTTCAGCCTACGGCATCAGGACCATGCTGTACGGTGTGCTGCTGCCCCCGCCCATGATCGCAGCCTCGCTGCCGCAGGTACTGCGCTCGGTCGAACAGCAGGGGCATGAAGCCGGCATCCACTGCTGGGATCATGTCAAGTGGCACGACTACCTGGGCAGCTTTTCGCCTGCAGCCACCAAGTCTGAGCTGGAACTGGCCGCCGAGCTGTTCCGCACCATCATGGGGCACCGGGCGGCCAGCACCGCCGCTCCGGGCTGGACCGTGTCGCCGGACTCGCTGGCGGTGCAGGACAGCATGGGACTCTGCTACTGCAGCGACAGCCGCGGCAGCACCCCATTCTATCCGGTCATGGACGGCTGCCGTTTCAACACGCTGCAGATCCCGACCACCCTGCCGACCGCCGATGAGATACTGGGGCAAAACCGTATCACCCCCGAAAACATCCACCAGTTCTACCTGGACAATCTGCAGAACGGTCTGAACGTACTGACCGTCCATGCCGAACTGGAAGGCAACGCCATCCGGCCATCATTCGTCCGGCTGCTGGAAGGGCTCTCAAAGGCAGGCATCCGCTGCATCACACTGGCCGAGGCCGCTGCTGGCATAAAGGATGCTCCGGCCTGCCGGATTTTCATGGGTGAACTGCCGGGGCGAGCCGGACTGGTGGCGCTGCAGGGGGAGGCCATGCCATGATCTGCCGCTATTTCAAGGTCAGACAAAGCGACATCGTCTACCTCAAAAACATCACCGAGGCCTACGAAGGCATGAACGTGATGAGCACCGTCGACAACCAACAGGCCATCATCCGCATCGCCATCATGCCCGGCTTCGAGACAGACATGGACGCACTGCTGGCGGAACTGGGCAAGGACGTGCAGATGGAACCGGTGGAGTGGAATCATGCGCCCTGTTTCTAGTTTATTACTTCACCATCCTTTTGCCACAGGGCGCACTGATAACATCGGGAAAAAGAACAAAATATGCACTGATTGCCGTAACAAATCATATTTACCTTTGATCTTCTCTGTGTTCTCTGTGGTAAAAGGCTTTTCCAGGCTAATACTTATCACACTCTTGTTTTTATTATCTGTTTCCACCCCTTCTGCCCACGCCTCCGTACTGCCCGGCATTGACGTACTGGCCAGCCGCAATTTCGACATACTCCAGGGAAGGCGCGTCGGCCTGATCACCAACCACACCGGCCGCGCAGCAAACGGCGACAGCACCATCGACCTGCTGGCCCAGGCTCCGGGCGTAAAGCTGGTCGCACTGTTCAGCCCGGAACACGGCATTCGCGGCACATCCGACGTCAAGCTCGGCTCATCCGTTGACAGCCGGACCGGACTGACCATCCACAGCCTGTACGGCAAAAGCTGCCGCCCCACCCCGGAGATGCTGGGCGGTATCGACATGCTGGTTTTCGACATCCAGGACATCGGCACCCGCTTCTACACCTACATCGGCACCCTGTCACTGGCCATGCGGGCCGCCCGTCAGGCAGGCATACCATTCGTGGTGCTGGACCGCCCCAACCCGATCAACGGCATCCATGTCTCCGGTGCCATACCTGTGCAACTGCCGCCGGAACGCAAGAGCGGCTGCGGCGCCATCACCAGCATTCACCCCATTCCGACCCGCCACGGTATGACCATCGGCGAACTGGCCATGCTCTTCAACAGCGAATTCGGCATCAATTGCCAGCTGACCGTCGTCCGGATGCAGGGCTGGCGGCGTGAGTTGTTCTTTGACCAGACTGGACTGCCCTGGGTCAACCCATCCCCCAACATGAAAAGCCTGACCGCCGCCCTGCTCTACCCCGGCCCGGGCACACTGGAGACCACCAGTCTGTCAGTAGCCCGCGGCACGCAGCAGCCGTTCGAGGTCTACGGCGCCCCCTGGGTGGACGCCGGAGCTGTTGTCAGAAACCTTAACAGCAGGAAGATTGTGGGACTCACTTTTGAAACAGCAGCATTCACCCCGACCGCCAAAGGCTTTATTCACAACAAAAAGGCCTGCCAGGGCGTCAGGTTGAACGTGACAGATCGCAATCAGATCAAACCGCTGCTGGTGGGATTGCACATGGTGCAGGCTTTCTACCAGATCCATCCGGACAAGTTCAGGCGCTATGAAGGCTTCAAGACCGAACTGGGCGATGCGGACGCCTGGCGAATGCTGACCGTAGATCGGATTGCGCCCGAGGCCGTCGCTGCCCGCTGGCAAGCGAGACTGACACGCTTCCTAGCCATCCGGGAAAAATATCTGCTCTATTGATCCGCAGGACGCCACACCCACAGCAGCAACGCCTACAGCACCCGCACCTGCAGCCCCCGTCCCTGACCGGCTACATACACAAAGGTTACATCCACAGGGGCGGCAACCGTTCCATCCAACCTGTAATCATGCAGAAAACTGAAGCGAAAGCCCCTGACCCGGCTGCCCTCCGGCAAAGCGATGCCTTCCGGCAGATCGCGGAGTACCGGCCAGCGGCAGTCATGCTGGCGCCCGGCAATAAACACGGGCAGCCGCCCCTGCTGCGGCATCTCGTTGCGGCAGTAATCAAAAAACAGGGCGTCATATAGCAGCAGCCGGTCTGCCGCAGACAATAGAGGGCCAGCAAGTTCGGCAAACAGTTCATACAGCCGCCGGGTACTGCGCCCACACAGATCCATGCCCTGGGCAGCGCGCGCCATGCGGTCGAATAGTTCTGCGAAATCCATGCGCTCCAGCATGAAGTCCAGGGCAGCCGCAAATCCGCCCTGGTTGTAAAACAGATCCAGCAGGCGACCGACATCCTCGATTCGGCAGATATCCCCATAGCCCAGCCAGGGGGTGGTAAGGATGGTGTAGGGGGGAGCAGCGGAATAGCGGTAACCGAGGCGATCGGCGATCTCCCGCATGGGTGCGCCTTTGAGCAGTTTGAGCGGCTCCAGCTGGATCACATGCGGCTTCAGCCCGGCCACGGCCTGCAGGGAAGAGAGCAGTCCGTCATAATCCTCTCCGGGCAGTCCGGCCACCAGGTCCAGATGCAATTCTATCGCGGTGTCCTCCCTTAGCCTGCGCACATTATCGAAGATTTTCTGCAGATCGGCCCGCCGGTTGACTTGCAGCAGCGTCTCCGCTGAGGCAGACTGCACGCCGATCTCGAAACGAAAGGTCTCCGCCGGCACTCGCCGCAGCAGGGCCAGATTGTCCTCGGTCAGCAGGTCGGCGGCGATTTCGAAATGGAAATGGCTGACACGGTTGTGATCCAGGATAAAATTCCAGATCTGGTCGGCACGGCGGGCGTCATAGTTGAAGGTGCGGTCAACCAGCTTGACCTGACGCACCTCCCGCTCCATCAGCCAGGCCAGGTCGCTTTCGATGCGCGCCATGGGAAAGGAGCGCACCTGCCCCTCCACGGAAGAAAGGCAGAAGGCGCACGAAAAGGGACAGCCGCGGGAGGTTTCGTAATAGGTCAGCGGCTTGTCCATATCCACCAGTCCGGCCAAGAACGGCGAGGGGATCATCTCCAGCGCCGGTCGTTGATTTCCAGACAGGCCGGCGACGATATCACCGTTATCGCGATGGAACAGGTTTTCAATGCCATCCAGCGCCTGTTTGCCATCCAGCGCCTCCAGCAGCTGGCGGAAGGGCCGCTCCCCCTCCCCCTTGACGACAAAATCCACGGCCGGGTTGGCATGCATCAGCTCGAACACCCCGAAGGAGACTTCCGGCCCTCCCAGCACCACCAGCGTATCCGCCGCGACCTGCTTGATATCCGCCGCAAGCCGCAGGGTGGTCTCGATGTTCCAGATGTAACAGGAAAAGGCCACCATACCGGGCTGCTCTGCCATAATCCGCCGCAAGAGCTGCTGTCTGGGCTCATTGACGGTCAGTTCCAGAATGGAGACACGCACTCCGGCCAGATCCCGGCAGCAGGCCGCCAGGCAGGGCAACGCCAGTGAGGCATGGGCATACTTGGCATGCAGTGTGACAAGCAATATGTTCCGATCAGAAACGGACAAAATGGCGGCCCTCCCGGCTTTCGATCACAGTCCCCAGCGGCCGGGACAGACGGTTCAGCTCCCCGATCACTTCAGCTGCCGACTCTTTTGCCAGCAATCGGGGCTGAAACTGCACCCGCCGGTTGTACACATCCAGCGGCAGCAGCTCCGCCTCCCGGCTGGCGCCGTTCAGACGCAGCCGCACCATGGCGCCATGTACGGCCGTACGCCCCTTGCTGGCAAAGGCGAAATTGCCCAGACTGTAGAAAATAATACCGCCTTTGTAACGCTCCACCCCCTGCAGCACATGGGGATGGTGGCCGATGACCGCATCGGCGCCGGCGCGGATAGCACGGCGGGCAGCCGCCTGCTGATACGGCTTGGCGCTGGAGCTGCCCTCCGTACCCCAATGGAAGCTGACGATCACATAGTCGGCCTTTTTTCGGGCAGCGGCAATATCCTCCACAAACAGGTCGGCATGGCCGGGTGCCGTGCCGGCCCGGCTATCTGTCGCATAAAACTCCTCCGGCAAGGTCAGGGAATAACCCAGAAACGCCACCCGCTTGCCTTTGACCTCCATGATTGCCGCCTGACGAGCCGCACGCAGATCAGAACCGGCTCCGACCCACAGGATCCCGGCCTTTTCCAGATTGAGCATGGTCTCACTCAACGCGGCGGCGCCAAAATCCATGCTGTGATTGTTGGCCAGGGTAACTACATGGATGCCGGCCCGCTTTAAAGCCGGGGCCAACCGTGGATCGCCCAGAAAGCGGAACTTCTTGTCTGTGAACTCCCTGCCCCTGCGGGCAAGCGGCGCCTCCAGGTTGGCCAGGGAGATATCCCCCTTGAGCAGCTCGGATCGTGTGGCCGCAAACGGATAATCATAGCCCTTTTCACTGATTTGACCGGCCCAGCGGCCAGCCAGCATGATATCGCCGACAGCATTGACAACAACCTCTTCTGCCTGCAGCGCGGGCGGGGCTGCCGCCAGGAAGGTCAGAATGGCCGCCGCCAGGGCCAATATCGTAATTTTCTGCAAAACTGCTGTTTTCATAAAGCCTCTTTTGGATTGACGGAACAATGACGCGGTGCTAAAAATTACACTCTTGAATCCAAAAAATAAAGGTGAATTCAAATGTTAGACATGAAGTACATCCGCGAAAACCTGGAAGAGGCGGAAAAACGGCTGCAAACACGCGGGGGCTCCGCCTACCTGGCCGGCTTCCGCGACCTGGACGATAAACGCCGTGCGCTGCTCAAGGAAGGGGAAGCCCTCAAGGCACTGCGCAACGCAGCCTCAGAAGAGATCGCACGCATCAAGGACAAAAGTCAGGCCCAGGACAAGATCCTGGAGATGCGCGAAGTATCGCAGAAGATCAAGTCCATCGACGAAGAGCTCAAGCTGGTGGATGATCAGCTGTCCGCCTTTCTGCTGACCGTCCCGAATGTGCCCCATCCCGCCACACCGGTCGGCGCATCCGAAAACGACAATCTGGAGTTGCGCAAATGGGGCAAACTGCCCCAGCTTGACTTCACCCCCAAACCGCACTGGGAGATCGGCGAACAACTGGGTATCCTGGATTTCGAGCGGGGCGCCAAGCTGACCGGAGCCCGCTTCACCCTCTACCGGGGCGCCGGCGCACGGCTGGAACGGGCCCTGATCAACTTCATGCTCGACCTGCATACCGATCAGCACGGCTACACCGAGATGCTGCCGCCCTTCATGGTAACCGCGACAGCATGACCGGCACCGGACAGCTGCCCAAATTCGAGGAAGACCTGTTCAAGCTGGTTGATCCGGACTACCTGCTGATCCCGACCGCCGAAGTGCCGGTGACCAACATCCACCGCGGCGAGATCTTGAAGAAGAGCGACCTGCCGATCCTCTACACCGCCTACACACCCTGTTTCAGGCGTGAGGCCGGATCCTACGGCAAGGACACCCGCGGCCTGATCCGCCAGCACCAGTTCAACAAGGTTGAACTGGTCAAGTTCACCCACCCCTCCGAATCAGACAACGAACTGGAAAAACTGACCGCCAACGCCGAAAAGGTGCTGCAGCTGCTGGAGATCCCCTACCGGGTCATGGCGCTCTGCACAGGCGACATCGGCTTTTCCGCCGCCAAAACCTACGACATCGAGGTCTGGCTGCCCGGACAGGATTGCTATCGCGAGATATCATCCTGCAGCACATTCGGCGACTTCCAGGCCCGCCGCGCCAACATCCGTTTCCGCGAGGACGAAAAGGCCAAGCCGGAATTCGTACACACGCTCAACGGCTCCGGCCTGGCTGTGGGTCGCACTCTGGTGGCCATACTGGAGAACTATCAGCAGGCCGACGGCAGCGTACTGATACCGGCAGCGCTGCGTCCCTACATGGGCGGGCTGGAGAGGATCACGCTTTAAATTCATTTGTATTTGAATGGCAGTTGTGCTATACAGCTTCACTCAAATCTGTGGAGAGGTGGCCGAGCGGTTTAAGGCAGCGGTCTTGAAAACCGCCGAGTGTAACAGCTCCGTGAGTTCGAATCTCACCCTCTCCGCCATGCTTGCACAAGGGGACGGCCATCTGGCCGCCCCCTTTTCAGTTTCAGGGCAGGTACGCATTGGACATATTCGCCACAATAGCAGAGCAGAGAATCGCGGCCGCCATGGAGCGGGGAGAATTCGACAACCTGCCCGGCCAGGGCCAGCCGCTTGCGGCCGAAGACCTCTCCGGCGTGCCGGAGGATCTGCGCATGGCCTACAAGGTGCTCAAGAATGCCGGCTGCCTGCCCCCGGAGATTGAACTATCCAACGAGGTGGAATCGCTGCGCAGGCTGGTGATCGCCCTGGACGAGGGGGAGGAGCGCAGCAGCAAGGCCCGCGAGCTGAACTACAAACTGATGAAGCTGGAGATGATGCGCAAGCGCCCGCTGAACCTGAGCCTGCTGCCGGAATACCAGTCAAGGATCATGGACAGGCTGACAGAGTAACCAGGGATCTTCAATTTTTTTACAAAGTGTGATAATGATTTGCAGTTTTCACGCATTCAGACAACATCGTCGGCATCGCACACGGGGCGGACATGCTCACACACCAATCCAGAATCCGGACAGGCCACAAATCGCTGCTGCTCTGCGTGCTGGCTGCGGCGGCCTTTGCCGGCAACCTCTTCGCCCCCCGGCTGGCAAACGGATCAAACTATTATTTCGGCAGCATCGCGCTGCTGATCAGCGTACAGTTCTGCGGCCGCTGGCCGGGACTATTGGCCGGCATGGCTGCAGCTGCCGGGGCATTTTTTGCTGCCAGCCAGATTTTCACACCGCTGCTGTTCCTGCTGGAGGCGGTATGGTTGGTCTGGCTGCTGCCGGGCAGCAGAAATGGCAACGCGATCATCTGGGACGCCCTATTCTGGGCGGTTATCGGTGCGCCGCTGATCCTGCTCCTGACCGACCCGCAAGCAGCCGGGCAGGCCTCCGTGAATACGCTCGTATTCTGGGTCAACGGCATCACCAACGCCATGGTGGCCGGGCTATTGCTGATGAATTCCCGCCTGCGGGCAGTTCTGTCTGCCGACAGCCGTCTGCCCGCCCTGCCGATCAGACAGTTGATCTTCAACCAGATGATGACCATTGCGCTGCTGCCTGCTGTTGTCGTGCTGGTGCCGGCCGGCCCCTTCCGAAACATCCTGTCCCAAGGCAGCGGCGAACTGTTGGCAGGCCTGCTGGCGATCGAGCTCCTGGCCATGGCAGCAGCGATGTACACGGCCCGCCGACTGGCCAGGCCGCTGGATGAGCTGACCGGCATCACCACCGGCCTGCCGGAACGCCTGCTACAGGGCAAAGCCCCGCCGCTGCCGGAAAGCGGTATCGAAGAGATCGACAACCTGGGAAACAACTTCCGGGTCATGGCAACAGCACTGGGCTACAAGTTCCAGGAGATCAGCTATTATGGCGAGGCCATGGAAACACGGGTCGCGGAGCGCACCCGGGAGTTAACAAAAGCCAACCGTGAGCTGAAAAGGGAAATCGCCGAACGGGTCAGCGCCGAGAAGGAGCGGGACCGGCTGCTCAAGGAGCTGCGCCAGAAGAACGAGGAGCTGGAAGGGATTGTTTATGTCGCTTCCCATGACCTGCGCTCGCCGCTGGTCAATGTGCAGGGCTTCAGCCGCAAGCTGTCCGACAGCTGCGAAGAGCTGAAGCGGCTGACCGCGAGCCTTGAGACCGGGCCACAACAACAGCGCCTGCATCAGATCCTGGAGGTGAATATCCCCAAAAGCCTGGGGTTCATCACCAGCAGCACCGAGAAAATGGGCACACTGCTGAACGGGCTGCTCCGCCTCTCCCGCCTGGGACAGGCGGCGTTCTGCCTTGACCGGCTCGACATGAACGCCCTGCTGGACAGCATCACCGCCTCCATAGCCTACCAGATTGAACACGCAAATGCCAGTGTCAGCAGGGACGACCTGCTCCCCTGCATGGCAGACGCCGGCCAGGTCGCCCAGGTCTTCAGCAACCTGCTGGACAACGCGTTAAAGTACCGCTGCCCGGAGCGCCCCCTGCTGGTGCATATCTCCTGCCGCGAGACGGACAACGGTGTCGCCTATTGCGTGGAGGATAACGGCATCGGCATCGCCGCCAATCACCTGGACCGGATCTGGGAGATCTTCCACCGCCTGAATCCCGCGCAAACCCAGGGAGACGGACTGGGACTGACCCTGGCGCGCCAGATCATCAACCGCCTGGGCGGCACGATCCGGGTAGAATCCGAGCCGGGCGCAGGCTCACGTTTCTTTGTGGAGCTGCCCAGACCCTATCCAGCAAAATAGTACCCTTTATCCCGGTTCCGTGTTATTTTCTGCCCCGCGATATCAGACAACGAGGCTGTTTTATGCAAGCAACGCACAAACATGAGCTGACCATCCTGATCGCCGAAGACGATGACGGCCACGCCGAACTGATTCAGGACAACCTGCGTGAGGCCGGCATCCATAACCCGCTGATCCGCTTCACCAACGGCCAGGAGGTGCTGGACTTCTTTTTCGCACCCGCTGACCTGTCAAATAACAGCGCAAGACGTGAACATGGCCGGGCCTACATGCTGATTCTTGACATCCGCATGCCCAAGGTCGATGGCGTTGAGGTACTGAGACAGATCAAGCAGGATCAGGAATTGAAGAAGATGCCGATAGTGATGCTGACCACAACCGACGATCCCCGCGAGGTCAGCAGGTGCTACCAGCTGGGCTGCAGCAGCTACGTCACCAAACCGCTGGACTACCGGCAGTTCTCCGAGATTCTCAATCGCCTGGGGCTGTTTCTGCTGGTGGTGCAGATACCGGCGCTGGACGGTGAACAACAAAGTTTTTGAATCAAACCTGAATACGGCGGTTAGCCACAGAGAACGCAGAGCAGTCACTAAAGACATTCAATTATTCAAGATTACCTGTCCGGTGTGGCACAAGTAAGCCTATCTGTTTGAGTTTATCCTCAGAACTCTGTGTCCTCTGTGGCTAAGTGCTTTTCCGGATTAAAACATTATGACGCCCACAGGCGTAACAGGTGGAGGAATATTCAATGTGTGGAATCGTAGGATACATCGGCAGCCAGGATGCCACCCCGATCATACTGGAAGGGCTTAAAAAGCTTGAATACCGAGGTTATGACTCGGCCGGCATCGCCACAATCAAAGACCGTCAGGTCAGCATCCGCCGCAGCGAGGGAAAGCTGATCAATCTGGAGCACCTGTTGCGGGAACAGCCCCTGTACGGCTCGACCGGCATCGGCCACACCCGTTGGGCCACCCATGGCCGCCCCTCCGAGATCAATGCCCACCCGCACAAGGCCGGATCGATCACGGTCGTGCACAACGGCATCATCGAAAACTACCTGCCGCTGCGCGAGCAATTGAAGCAGGCCGGGCATACCTTCAGCAGCGAAACCGACACCGAGGTGATCTGTCACCTGATCGACGAGACACTCAAGACAGAACCGGACTTCCAAAAGGCCGTCATCCTGGCGCTATCCCAATTGCAGGGCGCCTACGCCGTCTGCGTTCTCAACGAACTTGAGCCGGACACCCTGATAGCCGCAAAGCTCGGTTCACCCATGGTTGTCGGCCTGGGCGCCAACGAGTTCTTTATTGCCTCCGACATCCCTGCCATCCTGGCCCACACCCGCGAGATGGTCTTCATGGAGGATGGCGAAATGGTCGTCTGCCGTGGATCCAGGGCGGCATTCTACACCATTGGCGGTCTGCCGCTGGAGAAGCAGGCCCGCCATATCGACTGGTCGCCGCTGATGGCCGAAAAAGGCGGCTTCAAGCACTTCATGCTCAAGGAGATCCATGAGCAGCCGCGTGCCGTGCGAGACACCATTGCCGGACGACTGTTCGAGGAAAGCGGCGACGTTTATCTGGAAGACCTGAACTTCAGTGACCAGCAGTTGGCCGCCATCAAACGGATCGTGATCATCGCCTGCGGCACCTCATGGCATGCGGCGCTGGTGGGAAAATTCTACATTGAAGGTTATTGCCGCATACCGGTGGAAGTGGACATCGCCTCCGAATTCCGCTACCGCAATCCGGTCATTGATGAAAACACGCTGGCCATGGTCATCTCCCAGTCCGGAGAAACCGCCGATACTTTGGCGGCGCTGCGCGAGGCCAAGGCCCGCGGCGCAAAAAACATGGCCATCTGCAACGTGGTTGACTCATCCATCGCCAGGGATTCCAGCGGCGTGATCTACACCCACGCCGGGCCGGAGATCGGTGTCGCCTCCACCAAGGCCTTTGTCACACAGCTGACAGCCCTCTATCTGTTCACCATCCGCTTGGGCCGCGCCATCGGCTCGATTGATGCCGCCGAAGGCCTGCGCATGATCCTGGCCCTCAAGAAAGCACCAGCCATGCTGGAAGAAGTATTGAAACTGAACGAAGCGACCGAAAAAATCGCCCGAAAATACATGCATGCCCGTGACTTCCTCTACCTGGGGCGCGGCAAAAACTTCCCCATCGCCCTGGAAGGCGCTCTCAAACTGAAGGAGATCTCCTACATCCATGCCGAAGGCTATCCGGCGGGCGAGATGAAACATGGGCCGATTGCCCTGATTGATGAAGATGTGCCGGTTGTTGTGCTGGTGCCCCGCAACAGCGCATACGACAAGACCCTGTCCAACATGGAAGAGGTCATCGCCCGCGGCGGGCGTGTGATAGCGCTCTGCAGCGAAGGTGACGAGGAGATCAGGGGACGGGTCGCAGACACCCTTGAGATTCCCAACCTGGATGAGGACCTGGATCCGCTGCTGCTATCCGTGCCGCTGCAACTGCTGGCCTACCATATCTCGGTACTCAAGGGAACTGACGTTGACCAGCCGCGCAACCTTGCAAAGTCAGTGACCGTGGAATAGCCCGAACCGGTAGTATTGAGATTGCTGCCACGCTGCAAGATACCAGGCCGCATCCTAAGATGCGGCCTGTTGTTTGCTACTGGTCAAACACGAGAATAGAAATATCGAGGTAACATGTGGCTCTCATCACCCTGAACAATATAACCCTGGCTTTCGGCGGTCCCCCCATCTTTGACGGCATCAACTTGCAGATCGAGCCGGGTGACCGGCTCTGCCTGCTGGGACGCAATGGCACCGGCAAATCAACCCTGATGAAACTGATCAGCGGCGAGCTGCCGCCTGAACAGGGAGAAATATCTCGCCAACAGGGGCTTAAAGTTGCTCTGGTCTCCCAGGAAGTGCCACAGGGCCTTTCCGGATCAGTGTTCGACGTGGTCGCATCGGGCATGGGCAACGCGGCGGCACTGTTGGCCGAATATCACCATGTGGCCCATGAGCTGTCCGTTGATGGCAGCGAAACTTTGCTTTCGCGCCTGGAAACCCTGCAGAAAGAGCTGGAGGATATCGGCGGCTGGCACCTGCACCAGGAGGTGGAGCGGGTACTGTCACGACTGTATCTGGATGCGGACATTAACTTCGACGCGCTCTCCGGCGGCACCAAACGCCGCGCACTGCTGGCCCGGGCCCTTGTGGCCAATCCTGATATACTGCTTTTGGACGAGCCGACCAACCACCTGGACATCGCAACCATCATCTGGCTGGAGGATTTCCTGCTCAAGCAGGTCAAGACGGTGATGTTCGTGACCCATGACCGCGCCTTTGCCCGGCGCATGGCCAACCGGGTCGCCGAGCTGGATCGTGGCCGGATCTACGCCTTTTCCTGTGGTTACGAAAGCTTTGTGGAACGACGCGAAGAACTGCTGGCAGCCGAGATCACCCGCCAGGCTCTGTTCGACAAAAAGCTGGCCCAGGAGGAAGCCTGGATCCGGCAGGGGATCAAGGCCCGACGCACCAGGAATGAAGGGCGCGTCCGGGCGTTGAAAAAGCTGCGCGAAGAGCGGATGCAGCGCAGGGAGCGCCAGGGCACGGCCCGGATCCAGTTGCAGGAAGCCGAGCGTTCCGGCCGACTGGTGGTGGAAACGGAATCTGCTTCTTTCAGCTATGATGACCGCCCGATCATTTCAAACCTTTCTACCACGATCATGCGTGGCGACCGGATCGGCATTATCGGTCCCAACGGTTCGGGCAAGACGACGTTGCTGCGCCTGCTGCTGGGCGAGTTGCAGCCCCAAAGCGGCGAGGTAAAGCTGGGCACCCGTATGGAAGTGATCTATTTCGACCAGATGCGTGAACAGTTGGATATGAACAAGAGTGTGCAGGAAAATGTCGGCGAGGGAAATGACACCCTGATCATCAACGGCGTCAGCCGGCACATCATCGGATATCTGCAGGATTTCCTGTTCAGCCCCGAGCGCGCCCGCAGCCCGGTCAGCATCCTGTCCGGAGGCGAACGCAACCGCCTGCTGCTGGCAAAATTGTTCACTAAACCATCCAACGTGCTGGTCATGGACGAACCCACTAACGACCTGGATGCGGAAACCCTGGATCTGCTCGAGGATCTGCTGGCGGAATACTCCGGCACCCTGCTTTTGGTCAGCCACGACAGGGAATTTCTCAATAATGTGGTCACCAGTACCCTGGTCATGGGTGAAAACGGGCAGGCAATGGAGTTCGTGGGGGGCTATGACGACTGGCTGCGTCAAACAGCCGCCAAGGAAACTGCGACGCAAAAGGTCGCAAAACCGGCCATGGAAAAGCCAAAAAGGCAGGCGGAACGCCCACGCAAAATATCCTTCAAGGAAGAGCGGGAACTGGAGGCATTGCCGGACAGAATCGCCACTCTGGAAGAAGAGCAGCAGCAACTGCATGCCACCCTCTCCGATCCGGAGTTTTACAAAAGCGCCGGCGCCGGGGTGGCGGAATTCAATTCAAGGCTGGAGCAGCTGGAGCAGGAACTGTCAGCCGCCTATCTGCGCTGGGAAGAGCTGGAATCACTGAAAGAAGGGGCTGGTCTGGAGTAGACCAGCCCCGTTTCAGCCTTGCGACTATTTCTTTTTCGCCGTCTTCTCATCCATCAGCTTGACAATCCCGACGCTCACATCCTGGGCATCGACACCGCTCGCCAGATAAAGCAGATCGCGCTTCACAACCACCAGCGCCAGGCTGTTGGCCCGCCCGTATTCCACCGCCGCCTTTTCGATCGATTCATACAGCGCCTTGCTCAGGCGCTCCTGCAGATGCTGCAGCTCCTTTTCAGCCGACATGGCGAACTTCTGGAACGCCTCGACCCGTTTCTGGAATTCTCGGGCCTTGGCCTCACGCTGCTGGGGGGTGTACTCCGGCATCTTGGCCTCCAGGCTCTTCTTCTGGCGATCAAGCTGCTTGCGGCGGGCAATGATCTGCCCCTCCAGCTTCTTCTGGCGCTGCTTGACCTGCGCATGGGAGGATTTGCCCAGTTCCGACTCCGAAGAAATGCGGGCCATATCCGCATAGCCAATCCTGACCACCTGCGCGGCCTTGTCAGCAGGCGCCTGTTTCGGCGCCGGATTTACCGCCAGCGGCGGCATGGACTTGAGTAGTGATGGTGAAGGCTTTCCGGCGACCGGCGGAACAGCCGGGGCGTCGGCCATGGCAAACGAGACGCTTGCCAGCAATACACACCCTGCCAGCAGGGCAACAAACCTGTTTTTCATCTGCACAGCTCCTCTTTAGAGACTGCCCGCAGCCTGATTACTGCCATAACTAACGGACGGCCATTGATTGAACGAACAGCAGCGAGCATAAACATTTTTACCCGGCCAGACAACCACAAACAGAATTCACGCGACATTCCACCTGCGAGTGCATTGGGGGCAGGCATCAAAACCTCTTCACGGTGTATCCGCAGGTAGTCCGCGGTTTGCACCTGCTCGCCTTCAAACAGCCACACGGCAGGGATTCCAGCGCCTTCAACCGGTGTTTACCATCAGCACCCATGTCAATGCGGTATATCGAAGCAGTGCATCCGCCCTGATCGGTATGATTGCTGACAGTATAATCCTGGCCGGCAACAGGTACAAAAACCGCCTCGGCCTTGCATTCTGTTATGTCGTACCACGGACTGCACTGCGGAAAGTTTTTCGAAGAGGAATAGGAGAACACCACCGAAACAGGCCTGCCGGCAGCAACCCTCATCTCCTTGATCATATCGCCATAGTGCAGTTCCCGCCCGAGCGGCATGCCAATAAAATGATCCCTGATATATGCCGCCGCTGCGTGTTGTTCCGTCTGCCACGTGCGCCGGTCGTATCTGGCAAACGGCACCCGCCCCAGAACCTTGCAGTCAGCTGCATCATGGAAATCGGGGCCGGGTAAGATCCACATGTCAGATTCATCCTCGCCCATGCCGTCTGGCGACGTCTATCAGGCGGCTCTGCCCCAATCCCTCGAAAACGTACGGATTCAGTATCTGATTTCCCCACAGCAGATTTCGATCAACCTCGCTCAGTGATGCATCATCACAGACAGTCGACCAGTTTTGCTCAATGCAGGTTATCTGCTTGGCGATAATGTCGACAGCCTCCTCTTCAGAGAGGAAAAATTGCGGGGCAGCAGCAATGCAGGTGGTGATCCGGCTGGAACGGTCGTCTCCAACGACCAGCATTGCCTGAGTGGCGATCTGCCCGTGGCGGGCCTGAGGGCAGATATCGTATGCCGGGGTTAACGTCAGCATCTCTCCATCCCAGAAAGCTGCATGATTTCGGGCGTGGTCGTCTGTATTGCCAATCAGGATATTGAACACGATACGGGAAAACAGTTCGCGCAGTGTTCCGGGAACATTTCTGAACTTACTCCGGATAATTTCGGCCAACGCTTCATAGCTGGCATAACGGGCCATCATCTCATCCAGAGTCAGCATCGTCAGTGCCGAAACAAGACTCTTGCGCTGCCACCCCTTGGCCGTTGCCTGCCGGTCAAAACGTTCGACCAGCAGCACATCCTTGTCTGCGACACGCTCCAGAGAGACCGGCGCCACATCCATGCCAGCCAGGGCAGCCAGTTTCATTGCGACATACTCTGCTTTGACGATGGAGTAAAGGTCGGTGGAGCAGGAAAACTTCGCTATGAATTTCCGTAAATCGCTTTCAATCAAGGCCTTCGGTCGTGCCCCGCCGATGGAGGTGCCATGCTGAAGGGCCTGGGCAAGCTCGGGAGTCAGCGCAATACCCTGCTCAACACGCCTGGTCGCCTCAATCAGTTCTTCAATGGGGGCTCCAGAGGCATGTCGTGGCTCGTAATGCGTAGGCGACAACTGAAAATCCAGAGCGCCTATCCGGTCGGACCCGGACTCGATCAGGTATGTGAGTTCATCCAGTGCTGCCGGGTCGATTCCAGACGCTTTATTTCCGAACATCCTGTTAAGTATGACCCTGCGTCCCCAGGCATCTGGAGCCGCATCCCGCAGACATCCAGGAATGGTGAGTCCTGACATGAGCGGGAGCAACCCCTGGCGCAGGGGAAGTTCAGTGTCGTAAATCGGAATCGCGTTGCCGCGTTGCAGGTAGCTTTTACCGTAGTTGAACACATAAGTCAGCCCTGCAGCTGCAAGCCTCCCGGCCACCACCGGTTCTGTCTCTCCGGGAAGCCAGATCCAGACAAATATCTCCCTGTATTCAGAACTCATCGTTTACCTTCAGGGTGTTGCGAACCGTCTGAGGCAGAAGCGCCAGCTTATCGTCAACCCGGCTTATACTCCTGGAAATATTTGCGTTCCCTTGATCCCCGAACAGGTTCACCCCGACCAGATTGGCAACCTCGAACACCAGGCCAATCTCGCACTTTGGATCGCCGCGTTCAATCTTCTGCAATGTTCTTCTGGAAATCCCCGCCCGACCGGACAGCTCTTCTTCAGTCATCTTGCGCTGTTTCCTGCCAAGCCGAATAAGCTTGCCCAGCAGTTCAACTGCATCACGGGTCTGACGGAGGTATGTTCGGTTCGCAGGAGAAGCCATAAATCACCAATTGTATACTATCGTGCTCATGTAATAGTTTTACGATTACGATAATAGTCATTATTTACAATGCGCGTCAACATATTATCCTGTTTTGCCTTTGCCGGTGGCGGATGCCAGGCCGCCGACTGCGGCGTGCAGGGCTGCAAGTTGCATATCATGTCCCCCAAACATCCAAACTGCGCATAACAGAAGCTTCATACTGAACCCCACTTCAGGTCGCATAAGTGGCTGCGTTACCGGCAACCTCTGCCGCCAGTTCAGCAATGGATATGGCTTCGATGTCCGGAGCAATCCTGTAACGCTCCGGGCCGGGATAGACGACAAACTTCCTTGCCGGAGTAAGATCTTCACATGCTGCGTAGAAACCGCGCGCCGGCCTGGGAGTGAGGCTGCGTTTGACCTCGATAGCCCATAAGCGGCCATCCGGCCATGAAAGCAGCAGATCAATTTCGGCTCCGCCGCCGGTGCGATAAAAATACCCCAGAACCTGACCTGCTCCAACGGAGAGCAGGTTTTCAATGGCAAAACACTCCCAGCTATTACCCACAACCGGATGGCCAAGCAGCGACTCCTTGTCCCGGATGGCAAGCAGGGCGTGCACTATACCGCTGTCCCGCACATATATCTTGGGCGCCTTTACCAGACGTTTGCCGATATTGGCATGCCAGGGTGGCAGACGACGCACCAGCATCAGATCGACCAGCAGATCAAGATAGCTGCCCACTGTTTTAACATCCACCCCCAGGTTGCGCGCAAACTGGGCGTTATTCAGTAATCCCCCCTGATTGTGAGCCAGCATGACCCACAAACGCCGCAGGGCTTCAGCGGCGATACGCGGGCCGAACTGGGGGATGTCCCTTTCCAGATAGGTGCGTATAAAATCTTGCCTCCAGCGCAGGCTGATGTCGGGTGACCTGGCGAGGTAACTATCTGGAAAGCCACCCCTCACCCATAGCTGATCAACTGCCGAAGCGCCTGTCTCCAGCAGATTGAATGGTGTCAGTTCCAGGTACGCTATGCGCCCGGCCAGTGTTTCGCCAGACTGTTTCAGCAAATCGAACGATGCGGAACCCAGCAGCAAATACCTGCCCGCACGCTGACCCGCGCGGCGTCCCCTGTCGATCATCCCGCGCAAGACCGGAAAAAGCCCAGGCAATCTGTGCACCTCGTCAAGGATGACCAGCTTGTCCTGGTGATCGGCCAGATACAGTTCCGGCTGCGCAAGCCTGGCCCGGTCCTGCTCGGATTCAAGGTCCAGGTACAGTGCATTGTGGTTTCGCCCGATTTCGAGCGCCAGGGTGGTTTTGCCCACCTGCCTCGGTCCAAGCAGCGCCACGGCTGGCGAACAGGCCATTGCATCCGATATGGTATGTGTAAGCAAACGCGTAATCATGTTTGCAATTATGGAGTTTCATTACCTGATTTGCAAGGATAATATCAGGGTGGGGGAAAAACTAGGGTCGCTACCTAATATTCTTCTGATAAAAACTTAGGGAGTGTCCCGGAAAAACTTGTGTTTGAGGA
>DAONZY010000025.1:0-32000 GCA_035407085.1 Deltaproteobacteria bacterium
AAAAAAATGATCATTTTTCACATAATCACAAAAAAAATATTGACTACATACAAAGGTTCCGGTATAGATACAAATCTCTCGCGCAGCTGTTGGGCCAACTGTCGTTATGATATGCAGTTTGCGTGAACTTTCAAGCGTCCCCTTCGTCTAGCCCGGCCCAGGACACCGCCCTTTCACGGCGGCGACACCGGTTCAAATCCGGTAGGGGACGCCAAAACACTCAAACCGCTTTCCAAATGGAAAGCGGTTTTTTTATTGCCTCTCAAATTCAATTCCAGCGTCGTTATTGTAATTACGCTACAGTCCCAGCAATCCCACCTGCAGAAGTCTCGGCACACCACCCATATGACTTACAGCCTTACGGTCTTATACAGGAAATTCTTGAACTTGAATAACAGACGCCTCTCCTCTTCGGCAGTCTGGCCCGGGGCAAGCGCTTTCAAATACCGGGCAACGGCAGGGAGCGTTTTGCCGGAAACCGTTCTGGTCTTTTCAATCAGAATCCGAATCGTATCTCGAGAAACATCACTTCGCGAAAAGGGCTCATAAACATCTGCCCAGAAATTTCCTCCGGCTTCTATGCGTTCCAGCAACGATTCAGCCAATCGTTCGTCCAAATCCCTGGTTGACAGCCGCGGGGTCATGACTTCAACGGCCCCCGTACCAGAGATTGCCAAGCGAATAGCCTCGCCACTAATAATATCTCGGTTACGGAAAAATAGCGCCCGCAGCAGAATACTGCGCAGCTCCCTGATGTTACCCTTGTAGTTATGCCTGATCAGCTCTTGTTTGGCCTGCTCTGAAAGCTTGGGAGGATTGTCGGGCAACTCGTTTTCGTTGCGGTATGTCCTGTATAGCTTTCCCAGAAAGTGCACTGAAAGATCCGAGATATCCTCCCGCCGCTCATTCAGGGATGGCAGCCTGATGGACAATTCCGAAAGCCGGTGAAACAGGTCCTCGCGAAATCGTCCGGCTGCAATCTCCTCTGGCAGATTCCGATTGGTAGCCGCAACCAGCATTACCCTGCTGAAACGCTCCACATTCTCACCCAGCCGTACGAAACCCCCATTATCAAGAAAGCGCAGTAATTGAACCTGGGTTTTGGGATCTGCATCTCCGATTTCGTCAAGGAATACGACCCCCCCCATGGTTTCTTCAAGAATACCGCGCCTGTCACTGTATGCTCCAGTAAAGGCGCCCTTTTTATGCCCAAACAGTTCAGAGTAGGTCAGGTCACCCGAGTACGAAGCAATGTTGGTTTTCTTTACCGGTAATTCTCCATTCGGATTAATCCGTTCACGGTACAGCTCGTTCAACTTGTTATACAGATTGTTGAAAAAGAATTCCTTACCCGATCCGGTCGGACCGGTAATAAGAATTGAAGGCAGGCCAATCGTGGCCTCCTGAAGGATGTTGCGGCTCCAAAACGTAATGCGGTTGAAGAGCGGTGGCGACACTTTGTTGATAAACTCAACCACTGCTTGGGAATTTGGGCTGTTACCGATGATATTTCCCAATCGGTACGAGGACACATGAGGGTCCTTGTAAGCAACATCATTGGCAAGCCTGTCAACCTCACTCTGCAAGCCTTCTATGCGCTGCAGGTCAGATATATGCCGGGCCGTCAAGCTGCCGACAACCTGTAGGATTCTGCGATGTTCCTCACGGAAATACCCATAGTGCAGAGAATTCAGACAGATCACCGCAATGACCTCGTCATCACAGATGATTGGCACGGCGATCTCGCTTTTTATCAAATCGCTCATCGAGCGATGAAATCCGCCTGGCTGCTGCTCTTGATCCGTTCTGTCAATGATCTTTGGCTGCTTGGTATGGGCAACATACCCGGTAAGGCTTCGATCTTCGGGGTTTAGCTCCAAGCCACCAATCGGGAACGGAGGAATATACTTTTTAAGCCACTCTTTGTTCTTGGCACCGATCAGTGACCCGCTTTCGTCCTCCACAACCAGCCACCGGTAGCCGTCACGCTCAACCACCATGGCAATACTACCCGTATCAGCCCCGATAAGCTCCGTGGCCTTTGAAAGTACCTTGGTCAGAAATGGCTGAAGGTTTTCCGAACGTTCATTAAGCAGATCGCTGATTTCTGAGAGTACCTGGACCTCCAGATTCTCTCCAGCCACCCCACTAATTACATGCTCCACCATTTCTGCATGCGTCTGCAGCAAACCCATCTCAAAATCACTGAAACGGTAAAGATCCCGGGAAAAATAATTCAACAGGCAGATAATACGCCTGGTATCCGGTGCAAACCTCGGCACAACATACATGGAGCGTAGCCCCATGGTTTCCGTTAGTGCGGGTTTCTGCAGCGTATATCTTTTCAAGTCATCAATAAAAAGTGGGCGCAGCAATCTGTCGTCATCAATAATGCCCTGGTCATTCACATACTGAGCTATCAGCGATTTCCCCCGACTCAGATCAACCGCCCCCTGCTCATCATAAATAGCCTTAAGATTCTCATCGCTGGAGAAACTGGCAAGTATCCTGAGCGTCCAAGAGCCATCCTGCACCTGCTCCGGCACCAGCACCGATGCAACCGAAACCCTGTCGATCAGGCGAACAGCAGATTTAGCCATCATACTGGCAACTTCTCTGGCCTTAAACTCATCAAGTCTCCGGGCAAGCTGCACCTGCTGGTGAAAAATGCGGGCCTGATCAAGTTTTTCAGCCACAAATCCGGCAAAATCTGCCAGTAAAGACTTGTCAGTCGCTGCCAGCCCCTCTTCAGGCGAGTCATAATCAATACAGAGTACTCCAATTGACTTGCCCAGGCTGACTATTGGCATCATATAACTGAAAGCATAGCCGAACCTATTGGCGATCGCCGCATCGGTCAAGGCAACATTGTTGCCGGTCGACATAAATTCGGCCTGATACTGACTTATGAAAACTCTGGATACCAGGTTTTCCGATTGAACCAGAGAAAACGTCACGCTACGGATATCATTTGACAATTCTCCGGTTGCATGCACGCAGGAAAGTGCCCCGGTAGTCAAATCTTCCAGATAGATGCGTATGCGCTGATTGCCGGAAACCACCTGGGCGCCTTCAGCAAGGGCATAGAGTAACTCTCCAAGACTTTCTTTTCCATAGGCCTGGATCTTGGAACGAAGTTGAGCAAGCTTGGCGTCAATAGGCATGTACTGCTCCAGAGTATATTTTTTACACAGGTGAGTTTATATCCGCACTTTGAGCTAGTCAAGCAGACATATATACTGGGGTATTATTGGAGGGCAGAAAATACCGAGGCTCAGAGATACTCTATGGAACTGGTAACTACACGGGCATGTTCGAGCTTGACGACCGTAGGCTCAATCCTCATCAGCTCATCCACATCCCAGTTGCCGTCCTGGCCCAGCAAGTCTAGGGCCTGTTCCTTGCTGTTCGCAAGCACCACCACTTCAGCGCGCATGTAGTTTTCCCGATAGACGCGGGGCTCATTGAACATGGACCAGCTGGATAACTTCTTGCTATGTCGCCAGACAAATATGTACATACCATCCCCCTGTGCGTGTTCGTTAATTGAACAGCTATTGTTCTTCAAAACAGGGTTCCAACCATACTGCCAATAACCGAAATCGGACCTGTATCCTGCAGCCCTTCCATGGCCTTTTCTGTTTTCTTAAGGGTAGCTACGGCATCCAGGTAGAGTTTATCATCATTCACCATCTTGCCGATCGTGCCATGCCCTTCATTGATCTTGCGTGTAATTTCTTTCAGATTCGCCACTGTCTCGCGTAATTCATTAAACAGCTGCGGATCGTTGACCAGCTTTCCAAGCGTGCCCTCCCCCATGCTGATACGGCGGGAGATGTCCTCGATATGTGTTATGGCGGCACGACCACTGACGTACAGTTCATCATCCTTGATAAGCTTGCCAAGCGTTCCCTCGCCACGCTCCAACTTGCCGCTTACATCCTTCAGGCTGCTGCTCAACTCATTGACGTTTTTGTACAAAGATCCGTCATTCAGCAGTCTGCCCAGAGAACCGCCACCACGGTCGATCTTGCTTGTGATGCTGGCCAAACCGGACAAAGACTGTTTTACTGAAGACCGGTTTTCATCCAGCATAACAGATATCTTGGACATGACTTCATTCTGATTTTTGTTCAAGTCCTGAACAAGCTGTCGTGAGTCTTTTGTCAGTGACACAACATTATCCATGACCACATCTATACCAGCTGAATCAGCGCTTTTCACGGCACTTCCAGGCGGCAGATCAGGACTGTCTGCCGTACCGAATGTCAGGCCAAGAAACTGCCCACCCAGCATGCTGGACATGCGTATGCCTGCTTCGCTGTCATGCTTCACACGGGTGCCGCTTTTAACATCAAAATCAACCTGAACACGGCTTCCTGCAACAGTTATGGCAGTAATTGTACCCACGTCAACACCCGCCAGCTTTACAGAGTCTCCGACTTTAAGCCCCGTACTGGAGGGCAGATAAGTTTTGTAACTGATACCCCGCTTGAACATGTCCCAGCGGCTGCCAACCTCCAGCATCAGCCCGAAAAGCACCATGCTGATGACAAAAAACATTCCGACCCGTGCTTCTCTTGAAAACGTCATGGCTCACCTGCCTGTATATGCGTTTACATACGCCTCATCCCTGCTATAATGCAAATCACCGTTTCATGCAAGTTTATAGATACGTTATCCGTTTCCGGGCAGATCGCTTTGTTCATGGGATAACATCAGGAAAGGTATTCGTGAAAGATTATCTGGGAGCACACATGTCCATTTCAGGTGGACTGCACATGGCCATCGACCGTGCACTAGCAGCCGGATGCGGCGTTGTACAGATATTCACCCGCAACACCAACCAGTGGAGAGGCAAGCCGCTCAGTGACAGCGACGTACAGCTGTTCAGGGAGAAACTGGCGAGTTCCGGACTACATGAGGCCGTTTCCCATGACATATATCTGATAAACCTGGCAGCAGCGCCAGGTGAGATCCGCGACAAGAGCCTGGCCGCCTTCAAAGAAGAGATGGAAACCTGTGCCAGATTAGGCATCAACAAGATTGTGATGCATCCGGGATCCCATTTGAATGACTCGCCGGAAGCAGGTCTCGAACGCGTAATTACCGCCTTCGACCACTTGTTTGATTCAGCCCCACAGTATGAAGGCAAGGTACTGCTGGAAACAACCGCCGGGCAGGGTACCAATCTCGGCAGAACTTTTGAAGAGTTGCAGGCCATCATCTCCGGATCAAAAAAGTCGAACCGATTCGCCGTCTGCTTTGACACCTGCCATACATTTGCAGCCGGTTACGACACGACCACACATGAGGGTTACAATGACACCATGGCGGAGTTTGATCGCATCATCGGCCTGCAGAAGCTGTATTGTTTTCACTTCAATGATTCCAAGAAGGGTCTGGGGTCAAGGGTAGACCGGCATGACCATATCGGTCAGGGCACATTGGGACTGAACCCTTTCAAGTTTATTCTGGGTGACAAGCGTTTTGACAGGGTTCCAAAGATACTGGAAACCCCCAAAGGGGATCATGACGAGATGGATGCGGTTAATCTTGCCATCCTACGCAGCCTGATTGTGGACTGAACAGAACCGAAACAACGTTCGCACAATGAACAATCAAACAACACATCAAAAGGGAGCTACCGATGAAAACCATCCTCTGCAGCGTATTAGTATTCACACTATTTGCGGCGGTGGCATATGCCGATAATTTCCGCTGCCCCAACGGCAACATTGTTTCCACCGGCGACAGGATCTCAACCGTAGCAGTAAAATGCGACCCTCCCGACGGCACATTCAAACGTGAAGAACCGACAGAGTCTGGTTCTACCGGAATGCGCGGCAGGAAAACCGTTTACATCGAAGTACAGGAATGGACCTATACCAAGGGTTCCACACTGATGCATACGCTGATCTTTCGAAACGGCATCCTGTCAGAGGTGATCACAGGCGGTTTTGTCAGATAGCATGACAAAAAAACCAGGTTAAAATAGCTCCATATTGCCCAAGGTCTGAAAGGGGTTATGCTTGAAATTCTCCTTCTCCTTGCGTGTCAACGGGGTTTCAGCAACTTGCGACAAAGGCTCCATCTCTTCTGGTGGTATCTCATCCAAATCGCTGCATTCCTCCGGTGCTCCGGCAAACCCATTACTCTTGAAAAAATATCGATCATATAGACGATGATAGGCTGTCCAACGTGATGTACTGGCCGTTTCCCTGGCAATATGGGACTGGATTCCGTTGATCTTGGAGTCCAGGTCATCCAGATAGTTCAGCACGGTTGCCTCAACCGTCTTCGGCCGTTTGGGCGAACCGTAATCATACTGACCATGGTGGGAAAGCAACATATGCTTTAGCAGCATGCGCAGTTCCCCGGGGAAACCTTCCACTTTGCGGATCATCTCTTCCACCATTTCAACACCGATAGTGATATGTCCCAGCAACTTGCCTTCATCCGTATAATTAAAGGCCCTGGCAAAACTCATTTCACGGATCTTGCCAACATCATGCATCAACGCCCCAACCACCAGCAAATCCCCATTGATCCCATCGTATAGCGGCACTATTGCCCTTGCCAGCCTGGCAACAGACAGGGAGTGTTCCAGGAGTCCCCCCAGATAGACATGGTGCATACCCTTGGCAGCCGGAGCCTGGCAGTACTGGTTGAACAGTTCCACGTCCGACACAAACACCATCATCAGCGCCTTCAGGTGCGGATTGGATATATCTGCCGCAACAGCCATAAGTTCCTGCTTCATCTTAACAATACTGTAAGGCGATTCCGGCAGAAAATCAGCCAGATTGATCTGCTCTTCCGGCAGTTTTTCGATCTCTGACACAACAATCTGCATCTTGTTCATGTATATGGAGGCCTTGCCGCGTACCTGAACAAAATCATCCTTGCTGAACTGCCTGTCCAGCATGTCAGCGTTATCCCAAACCTTGGCTTCCACTTCCCCGCTCTTGTCCATAAGGCGCAGATTCATATATGGTTTACCATTTTTTGCCATGGCCAATATTTTGTCTTTGACCAGGAAAACCGATTTAATCGCATCACGATCTTTGATATCTGCAACAAACTGTTTTGACACGCTGAACTCCTTATCTATTTTTCAAGTTGTCTGGCGATTATGTCAGCCACCTTGATGCCGTCCACGGCAGAGCTCATGATTCCACCGGCGTAACCAGCACCTTCACCAGTGGGGTAAAGTCCTGTCAGGCCGGGTGACTCGTAAAACTCGTTGCGCATAACCCTTACAGGAGCGGATGTGCGTGATTCAATGCCGATCAAATTCGCTTCTGCCGATATGAAACCTTTCAGACGTTTGCCAAAAACTGCGATCCCCTCTCGCAGCGTCGTACTGACATATTCCGGCAAGACCTGTTCCAAATCACACTCCACAACACCGGGCCGATAGGATGACTGAAGCTTGCCGCGCGCTGGCAGCTTCATGAAATCCATCAGGTTTTGTGCTGGAGCAAAAAAACCACTTCCCGCAGTCTGGAAGGCCGTTTGTTCCCATCTGCGTTGAAACCTTACCCCGGCCAGCGGGTCTTCGCCGTCAAAATCTTGCGGCATGACATTCACAACCAGGGCACTGTTTGCAAAGGGCGAGTTACGCTTATGGCCACTCATGCCGTTAGTAACTACGCCACCTGCTTCTGAGGCACTGCCGATTACGATGCCACCAGGGCACATGCAAAATGAATAAGCACTACGTCCAGAATCTGGATTGTTCCATGCCAGAGCATAATCAGCCGCAGGCAGACTGACGTGCCTTCGTACACCATATTGGATGCGATCTATCAACTCCTGAGGGTGCTCTACCCTGAGACCCATGGCAAAGGCTTTGCGTTCCAGCCTTACGTTACGGCTATGCAGCATCTCATAGGTATCACGGGCGCTGTGCCCGGTAGCCAGCACCAAACGGTCGCAGGGCATTTCCTCACTATCATTGACAACAATGCTACTGATACGGCCACTGCGGGAGATCATGTCTGTCATCCTGCTGGCAAAACGGATATCGAATCCCTTGGCCTGCAGGTAAGAACGAATTGCAACCACCACAAGACGAAGTCTGTCGGTGCCGATATGGGGTTTGGCCAGATATGCGACATCTTGCGGTGCTCCGAATTCCACAAGCCGCTTCAACACCCAGGGAACCAGGGGATCACGCGAACGACTGGTCAACTTTCCATCAGAAAAGGTACCGGCACCCCCTTCGCCGAACTGGACATTGCTGGCTGTGTCCAAAACGCCACTGTTCCAAAACCGGCTTACATCCCGCTGGCGCTGCTCCACCGGTTGCCCGCGCTCGATTAGTGTTGCCGCAAGGCCATAATCCGCCAGCCTTAAAGCAGCAAACAGGCCGGCCGGCCCGCTGCCCACAATCACGATGCGTTCTTTGGAATTCAAGCGTGGAAACGGCTGTACCGGCAATTCCTGCAGCCATTCCAGGCCGGAAACCTCAGCGATCCTCTGCCTGAGGCCATACTTTTCATCTATGGAAAAAGATACCGAATAGACCAGCTTGATAAGGCCCTTATGTCTGGCATCCACACCTTTACGCACTATCCGCAAATCTGCAATAGCTGCCACCGGAACACTGAGAACTCCGGCTACTTGTGTAGCCAGATGTTGTTCACCATCACTCGGCAAGACACATATGTTTCGCAATATGAACGGCATTGACTCCATCCGGCAAACAGTTGGTGTATTATTCGGCTGCTGTTGTGGCAGCGATTAAATCTGATTCTGCATGGCATGGCGCTGGCGGCACAGAAACAAACAACGTGGATAATACACAAGATTGTGTCAAATCGGAAATAAATATGCGGCATTGCCAAGCCAGGCAAGCCGCATGTCGATACATGTATGTTCAGACAATGAACTAAAAAGGGGTTAGGTTTCTTCAGGAAGTCGAATAGTGAGGACGGGGCAGGCGGCTCCACGCACGACACGTTCTGCCGTACTGCCAAAGATGATGTGGTCAAGGCCAGTGCGACCATGCGTGCCCATAACAATCAGCGACGCTTCCGTCTCTGACGCAATCCTGATGATCTCGTCAAATGGTGTTCCGGTCACGATCTTGGTTTTGTAATTGCCGAGGCTGGGCAACTTTTCCGCACACAGTTGTTCCATCATTGCCTTTGCACCGGTTTCAATCTCTTTTTCCAGTTGTTCAAAAGAGATGTGGGGTACATAAAAACCCCGCAGGTCAACCGGTTCATTAATCACATGCAACAATAGCAACTCACTGTTAAACTGCTTGGCCAATGTCACAGCATAATCCAACGCGTATCCGGAATTATCGGAAAAATCCACTGCCATTAGAATTCTGTCAAATGATTTCATGTGTTATCCCCTGTCTGACAGGACTCATTCCTGCCCAAATAGCTTGCATATAATCCTTTTCAGCTCATCAATTTTGACCGGTTTATTGATGTACTCGAACGCGCCAAGGTTCATCGCCTCGATATATGACTCCACTTCACCATAGGCAGTAATCATAATTACATGACACGATGGATAGGCGCGGTTAAGCTCTCTCAGAAAGGAAATGCCATTCATCTCCGGCATGTTGATGTCAGTAATTACAAGATCTGCCACCTTGCCGCTCAGATGATTGAGTGCTTCATAGCCATTACCGGCAGTATCAACCTCATAACCCTCTCGCGCCAATATTTTGGCCAGCGCAATGCAGGCGTTTTCCTCATCATCAACTATCAATATGCGTTTCATCGACTCTGGCAAATGCATGCCCCCTCATCAAGACTGTGAAAAGTAGTCTAACACGAAGGCAAACGCTGTCAAGAAACGCAATCTGCAACATCCTAATCAGCCTACCATCAGCCCCAGGTCTAATTCAAGGGTAACGAAGCGTTTATCTGGTTTTGATACCACTGGCCTCCAAAACAACAAATACAGGCTGGCCGGATTGGCCCAGGGCAGCCAGCTTTTTGCCGTTCTGCAACACCTCGACACCATCTGCATTGGAAATATCAAGACCGATGCTGTTTTGCGCCTTCCATTCAATGATGTCGCCAACACCCAGCTCGTAATGATGTGCCGGTGCGCCATCAATAGTAACAGCCAGCCGACAAACCTCCAGTGACCTGATGCTGACGACAAATGGCTGCAAACCGGATGACGGCTGCGTTTCTTTGTGCTTTGGCGGCTCTACCTCTATACGTGGCTCCCCTGATTCCTGTTTGACGGAGACCGTTTTCTGCGGGTGCTGGTCAATCACTTCTGGTAAAACACTGCTTGACCGCGCAGGCTGTATTTGAGTTGTCGGGGGAGATGGTTCGACTGGCATCGGTTTGGTCGGCGGCGGCGTTTTATTAATCAAAACAGATGTGGCCACCAGTAATATGAAAAGCACACATGGAAGCAACAGTTTTTTCCACTGGAAGTTACGCTTGCCCGGAAAAGAACTACTGGAAGCCCTGTGGACACTGGCAACAGCTTTTTGCGGTTCATACAGCCGCTCAAAAAGCCTGAGCATATCATCCGGGTTTAGCCCGAGATAGGATGAGTATATCCGCAGGAAACCCTTGAGATAGGCGATACTTGCAAATTCCCCGGTTTTTCCGTTTTCCAGAGCAGTCAGATAGTTAACACCGATCTTGGTTGCCTCCGCCGCCTCCGCCAGTGAAATGCCGTGGTATTCACGACAGCGCTTCAGCACGGTTCCGGGGGAACTGATCTGGTCCTGTTCCGGCAGATTTTCGCTTAATGAATCTGTCAAGGGCGGCCTCGCTTACCTGAGCAACTCAAGATAACTCACGGCCAGTCGTCCCAGTTCAGAATCCGGAATAATACGCAACACTTCATTGAACGACTGTCTGGCCTCATCCTTTTTACCAGACTTGAGCTGGGCCAATCCAAGGTAGTAGTGTGCTGCGCCGAAATCCCTGTAGGGTGTCAACGCCTTCTTGTACTCCACAATTGCCAGTTCATTCTTGCCCATCCCAAACAGGGCTCTTCCAAGGGCCAGCCTGGCAACCGGATTTCTGGGGCTACTTGATGTAACCGCCTCCAGTTCCGCCCTGGCTTTGGCGAAATCTCCCTTGCCCAGATAGGACATGCCAAGATTGATTGCCGCGCTTTCTGTATTGGCATGAAAAAGATCGTCCTTGACGATCCGGAACTGCTGAATTGCCTCATCCCAACGTTTCAACTCCATAAACGCCACGCCCATGTCGTTGCGCGCCACAGAATAGTTGGGCTTCAGTTCAATGGCGCGCTTGAAAAAAGGCAGCGATAGATCGGGACGTTTCTTGCCCAAGTAAGCCAAACCCAGGTTGTACAACAGCTCCGGGTTGTCAGGATCCAGTTTTTCCGCCGCTGTCAGCTCAATCAGTGCGCTGGTGTAGTTGCTTTCTCCCAGGTGCGAGAGCCCCATCTGGTAATGGTAGGCCGCCGGATTGGCGTTGGAGTTCAACAGGCCGCTCTGACTGCTTACGCAGCCACTCAAACATGCGAGCAGGATAAGTATAGTAAATTGGCAACTTCGTTTGTCCATATTGATCCCGTTCGTTTGATTTTAAGCACCAAAACATGAGCAAGAAAACTGGTTCGAGATTGCAGCGTCCTTCTGTTGTCAACGGCAACAACAGTCTTGACAGACTAGGCGATATCGCGAAACGATGTCAGAGACTTCAAGCTCCTGTATCGATTCTCGATCTCATGATACTGCAGGCTGCGCATACGCTCCAGGCTGAACTGTTCAACATTGAAAGAGGCCATGACACTTCCGAAAACCATCGCCTGGCGGAAACCATCTTCACTCAGATCGCCCGTGTTGGCAAGATAGCCCATGACCCCTCCTGCAAAGGTATCGCCGGCACCAGTTGGGTCGAACACTTCCTCCAGCGGGTAGGCGGGGGCTGCAAAGACAGAATCAGGTGTAAACATCAGGACGCCGTACTCTCCGCGTTTGATCACCAACCTTTTGCAGCCCAGGGCGATAATCTGACGAGCCGCCTTGACCAGATTGGGCTCACCGGTGAGCTGGCGTGCCTCACCCTCATTGATGACCACCAGGTCAACTTTTCGCAGTACCTTTTTGAGCGCATCCGGCTTGGAGGAAATCCAAAAGTTCATAGTGTCACAAGCAACCAGTTTCGGCTTGCGAACCTGCTCAAGCACCTCCATCTGCAGGTCTGGATCTATGTTGGCCAGGAACAGGTATTCGGCGTCACGATAGGATTCGGGAAGAACCGGTTTGAAATCCATCAGCACATTTAACTGTGTGTCAAGCGTCTGGGCCTCGTTCAAGTCATAGCCGTAGCGACCGGTCCAGTGAAAGGTTTTGCCGGCAATCCTTTGCAGACCATCAGTATTGATCTCACGTGACTGGAGAAAATCCACGTGCTCCTGGGGAAAGTCCTCACCTACCACCGCCACCAGGGAGACATCCGTAAAAAAGCTGGCTGATGTGGAAAAATATGTCGCCGATCCACCCAGGATATTTTCTCCCCTGCCGAAAGGCGTCTCTACCGTATCAAAAGCCACTGTTCCAACGACCACAATACCCATTACCTGCTCCTTTATCTATATATACTTGCCAGCTATCAGCGCCAATCGTTGACGTGTTTCCGGCGGAATAACCTTCTTGTCAGTAATGATCGCATACTGCATGGCGTCTGCACAGGGGCAGTCACGCCCACTGGCTACCGCTGCAACCGCATGGCGGATAATATTCTTGGCCATGGCAACGTTCTGGTTCATGATGGCCACAATCGCATCAACCGTAACGTCTTCGTGATGTTCATGCCAACAGTCATAGTCGGTTGAAAGCGCAATGATGCCATAGCATATCTCGGCCTCACGAGCCAGCTTGGCCTCTGTCAGATTGGTCATGCCGATCACAGACGCCTGCAGGTCGCGATACATGAAGGATTCGGCCCTGGTAGAAAAGGCGGGCCCTTCCATGCAAACATACACCCCACCCTTGTGAACAGTAGCTCCGGCACTGCATGCAGCATCATAAAGCAGATGTAAAAGCCGCGGACACACCGGGTCAGCAAAACCGGCATGCGCCACAATTCCCTCTCCAAAGAACGTATCCTTCCTGACCCCCTTGGTGCGGTCAATGAACTGGTCCGGAATGACAATATGTCCCGGCACAATTTCTTCCTTCAAACTTCCAACCGCCGAAACAGAAATAATCTGCTCCACGCCAAGACTCTTCATGCCATATATGTTGGCACGGTAGTTAACCTCGGATGGCAGTAGCCGATGGCCCCTGCCATGCCGTGGCAGAAAAACCATGCGCACCCCGTTGAGCACCCCGGTAACAAATGCGTCGGAAGGTGTTCCAAAAGGCGTTTCTACCGTTACCTGGCCGACATCCTCCAGCCCTTCCATCTCATAAAGACCGCTACCGCCAATTACACCGATTGTTGCAGAACCCATCGCCTGTCCTTTCTGCTATTCACAATACTGATCACGCCCAACAAATGATTTGCAGGCGCTAAACTTTACGGTTTTCCACCACAAAGTTCAATAATTATTTGTTTTATTGAAACATGAGCCGGCAGTCTACCCGGAAAACACCCAAATAAATTATCTTGCATTCAATGGCACATAGCTGTATGTTAGCAAAAGTCTGTCATTAGCTACGGCAAGGTGTCCGTCGCTATCTTTTTATCATCGCTTACCGATCCCCTGTTTCAATCCTCCATCATTGAACCTGGCAGTACGTTTGGAAGGCGAAGATTATACTGTTCATTGCAAAATGCTTGAACAGTTTAAGTGCAGCCTGCACATGCGAACTGTCGTTTCAGATTTCGGGCCATATCGTTTTGGTCCGGCGGCTTCGCAGTGCCCCAACCCAACACCAGAGCAAAAACGGCCTGATCATTCCGTCACATGGCATATGTGCGCCCAGGCCGCAAAAGGAAAAACATGACTTTCGAAGAACTCAATCTGAATCCTGCAATTGTCAGAGCTGTCGCCGCCTGCGGCTACACCACCCCCACTCCGATCCAGGAACAGGCCATTCCGCATGTTCTGGCCGGCAGTGACCTGATCGCAACAGCCCAGACCGGCACTGGGAAAACCGCCGCATTCATGCTGCCTGCCCTGGAACGACTCTTGTCGCCAGCAGCAGTACCTGGCAAAGGACCGCGCATACTGGTATTGACCCCAACCCGCGAACTGGCTGCACAGGTCATGGATGCTGCCCGTACTTACGGACGTGGCATGAAGCTGCGCTGCGGATCCATATTGGGCGGCATGCCGTATCGTGAGCAGATGCGGCTGCTTTCCGCACCCGTGGACATCATTGTTGCCACACCTGGACGATTGCTGGACCATATCAATCGCGGAACCATCAAGCTCAACCGGCTAGAAGTACTTATTCTCGACGAAGCCGACCGCATGCTGGATATGGGTTTCAGTGAAGACATGGAACAGATTGTGGCAGCCGCGCCAGAAAACCGTCAAACCATGATGTTTACAGCCACTATGGACAAAAGCATCATCAAACTGGCCGAACAGATGCTCAAAGATCCCCAGCGTATCGAACTGGCAGTACGCACAGATGCCCATACGCTGATTGAACAGCGCCTGCATGTGGCTGACAACCTGCAACACAAAAAAGAGATGCTGCGCCACCTGATCAGCGATGAAACACTGACCAGAGCGATCATCTTTTCAGCTACAAAACGCGATGCCGACGAGCTTGCCCGAGAGCTGAGCAACAACGGTCATCCCGCTGCCGCGCTGCATGGCGACATGAACCAGTTTGCACGTAACAAAACCATCGAAAAAATGCGCAGAGGCCATATCCGGCTGTTGGTAGCAACCGACGTGGCGGCCCGCGGTCTTGATGTCAGCGGAGTCAGTCATGTCATCAACTTTGACCTGCCTCGTTTTGCCGAAGACTACGTACACCGCATCGGCCGGACCGGACGCGCCGGTGCCTCTGGAATCGCTATCTCGTTTGTCTCTTCCTCCGAGCTGAGTTATCTGGAGAGAATCGAGCGTTTCATCGGTAAACAGCTCCCCGAACAGCACATCGACGGCTTTGAACCCCTATCGGCACTACGTCGCGCCGGCAGAGGCAATAACGCCAGGCGCCCCGGCGGCCCCGCAGGTAAGCGCTTTGGTGCGCCGCACCCCAAGGGGAAGTCAGGCACTCCTGCTGACAGGGCCGGACGCGACGCCACCCGCCCTTCGGGATCTCGCGGCGGAAACAAAAAACCTTCTCAACAGCCTGTGATCGAATATCGATCCAGGCGTGCCGAAAGGCAGATGGGCAAACAGGGCTAACCCAAGCCTGATCAGAAAAAAAGCCTCCGGCGGACTAACCACCGGAGGCTTTTGCCTTTGAATTATCCCCCGATCCTCTCAGGGCACGATCCTGCCGTCAGCAAAACCGATGACCCGGTCAGATATCCTGCCAACCTGCTCCATATAATGCGACACAACCAGAATAGTCAGGTTTTCCTTCAAGCCCAGCAAAAGGTCCTCAACAGCCGCAGTTGCGACCTTGTCCAGCGAAGAGGTGGGCTCGTCAAGGAGTAGTACTTCAGGCTCAAGCACCAGGGCGCGTGCAATACAAAGCCGCTGCTGCTGGCCACCAGAAAGTGTGCGTGCATCATCATCAAGACGATCCTTTACTTCCTCCCACAAGTTAGAAACCGACAGGACATGCTCAAGACGCCCCTCCATCAACTGTTTGTCGCCTATTCCCGCGATTTTCATTGGAAACAGTATGTTTTTGCGAATACTCATCGGCAGCGGATTAGGCGCCTGGAACACCATGGCCACGCTCCTTCTCAGCTCTGTCAACGGCATGGATTTATGATACACATCGCGGAGCACTCCCTGAAGCTTGATCTCCACTGTTCCGCACATGTTAGCTTCCTGGAAGTTCTCCCACAGTCGGTTCAGGGTCATCAAAAAGGTCGACTTGCCAACACCTGAAGGACCGGTAAGCGCTGTTATGGTATTTTCGTCACAGTCCAGTGAAATATCGTGCAGCACTTCCCGACCGTTATAAGAAAAAGCCAGATTTCTGACCCTGATTTTTATGTTGTCCGTATCAACTCTGTTCATGGCCGGAATAGTGTTGCATGGGTCAGTCCTCTTCTAACAAAGTGTGCCATTGAAATCAGGAGACAGCAAAGAATAAGCAATATGATTGCAGCCCCATATCCTGTCGACAGTTCCTCGGGAGAGGAATACTGGGATGAAATATAATAGATGTAAAACGGGAGCGCTTCATACCGGGAAAGCACCGACATGGGAATACCAGCCGAGGCCACGGCCCCGGTCAGCATGATTACAGCCGTATCCTCGGCGCATCTGCTGATTGAAAGAACAACACCGCTCATTATTCCGGAAAGCGACCTGGGTATCAACACGTAAAATAGATTCTGAAGCCGTGTACCTCCCAGAGCCAGCGCAGTCAGCCGAATATCCCGCGGGATGCCCTCAAGCGCAGACTGTGTCGTCCGTATCATGTAGGGAAGCACCAGCAAGGCAAGGGCAGCACTAGAAGCCAAAAGACACGGTTGGATGTCTGCTGAATAGCGCTTGTGCAGAAACACCGTCAACGCGAATCCAAAAAGACCTACCACTATTGATGGTATGCCAGAGAGTATGTCAATCAGCAGATTTAACACCCTCTTTACTCTTATGTTTGCATACTCCACAAGATATATGCCGGTTGCAATGCCGATCGGAACGGCCCAGGCAATCGACAGCACAACAAGCATAACGGTCCCGACAATGGCCGGGAACAGGCCGTCAAAAACCCGTTCACTCAGCATGAGCGCCTGAAGTGGAGATGCTGTGCCGAAAACCAGCGGTATGCCAATTGACTCGTGGCCCCAATAAAAAAGAAATCCAAGAATAGCAAGCACGGCAGAAACAATTACCAATCCTGCTCCCCAGGAGAAAATGATTGTCAGCATCTCGATGTCACGCCATTTCATGTCGTCACGCCTCCCGGCGGCACACATAACGGACAACTGCCGTTAATAGCATAATAAAGAGGTAAAGTATCAGGCCGCATGTAAATATCGATCTGAATTCCGGGCTTTCGTAATCAGCAGCAAACACAAGGGCGATATGTGCAGTCAACGTCCTTGCGGAATCAAGCACTGACCCAGGAGTCTGGACCGAATTTCCGGCTATCATCAGAGAGATGAGCGTATCACCCACTGCCCGCCCCAGCGATAGCACCACTCCATTCAGCATCCCAAATTTCGCTGCTGGGAGCGTGACATAATAAAGCCTCTGGATGCGACTGGCGCCAAGTGCGTCAGCAGCATCCAGATATGGGCGGGGGATACTGTCGAAGCTGTCACAGAAAATAAGGGTCATGGTTGGAGAGACCATGATGCCAAGCATCATGGATGCAGCAAGGATGGACATGCCTGAACCGGACTGAAAGAATTCCCGCAATACGGGAACGAGCAGAAAAATACCGACAAAACCGTATATGACTGTCGGTATACCGGTCATCAGCTCCAGCATGTGCCTTAATTGTCTGGCAATCTGCTTCGATGCGGCGGCATTGATCAGGAAAGAGCAACCGAGACTTAGCGGGAAAGCAAAGGCAAGGCTCAACAAGGACACTGCACCGGTAGTTATCATCATCGGATATACGCCATAGCTGTCCCGATAAGGATCCCAAGACGTCAACAGCAACTGACCAAGGCCTGCCCCCTTTATGGCGGGCAGCCCCATATACACCAGAAAAAGCAGAATCAGAACGATTACTGAGGCGCAGGTCAAGGCGGAGAGCATGAAAAATCTCTCCGCTACAAGTTCAAACCATCTTTTCATCTGACCGGGATAAAACCGTGTTTACTGATGATTTTTGCCCCTTCGGGGCCACTCAGGAAATCTATGAACTTTTTTGTCAATCCGGAAGGCAGGCCTCTGGTGTTGCTATATAGACCACGTGAAATCTTGTACTGGCCTTCCCGCACGGTCTTCAGCGTAGGTATCACACCATCCAGAGCTACCGGCGCTACGGTGCGATCAATATGTCCGACCGAAACAAAACCGATCGCGTATGGATCTTTAGAAACAGCCGCCTTCATTGCTCCATTGGATATGACCACATTGGCCGCAGGTGATATGGATCCCTTTCCCAGACCTTTATCCCAGAACACCTCACGGGTTCCACTGGCCTCGTCACGGGTGTAAAGGTTGATTTTTCTGTCCGCGCCGCCCAACTGTTTCCAATTGCTGATCTTACCGGAAAAAATATCTGCCAGTTGGGTTTTGGTAAGTTTATTAATGTTGTTTTTCGGGTTTACAACTGGTGCAACGCCATCTACTGCCCATTGGAACACCTTGAGGTTATGCCTGGCAATTTCTTTGTCCGTAGGCCTTCTTCCACTGTTACCGATGTTGACCAATCCATCGCCCACCTGTTTTATGCCGACCCCTGATCCACCGCCGGCAATACTGATTTGTATTCGAGAATTCACCATCATGATTTTTTTAGCAGCATCCTTCATAACCGGGATGTGGGCGGTGCCTCCGGAAATCTTCAGCTCTCCGCGCTCGTTTGCGAAGACATCAAGTTCTCCTCCGGATGCCGGCAACGTTAAACAGAACATCGAAAAAAACAGTATCTTGCCTGCTAATAACCTTTTCTTCATATGCGTTTCCTTTCCTGATTACAGAGTTGAAAACATAATCTACCAGAATAGCCTGCTATTTTTTCTCCAGGCGCCCCTTCAGCTGCCCGCAGGCGGCCGAAATGTCGCTACCGCGACTGTCTCTTGTGATCACAGTCACATTGCGATCGATCAGATACTTGTGAAATGCATCAACACTGGCCTGGGTCGGCGCCCTGAAACCACACCCATCGTGCTCGTTGAAGGGAATCAGATTGATTTTATTAGGGATGTCACTGGTCAATTTAAGCAGGCGCTTGGCATCTTCCAGGGTATCATTGATCCCGCCCAGCATGACATACTCAAAGGTAATCTTGCGACGCCCCGGTTTGGGAAAATCACGACAGGCCGCCAACAGCTCCCGGATCGGGTATTTCCGGTTGACCGGCATGATCCGGTCACGCAGCTCATCGGTAGTGGCGTTCAGGGATACAGCCAGGTTGACGTTGGGCACCTCTTCACCCAGCCGCTTCATCTCCGGCACCAGACCACAGGTGGAGACCGTTACACGGCGATTGGACATTTGCAGACCGTTGCCGTCGATCATGATCCTGATAGCTGGAATGACGTTGTCCAGGTTGTGCAGCGGCTCTCCCATGCCCATCATGACAATATTGCGTATCGATTGTTTACCTTCAGGACTGCCATCGACATCATCATCACCATCGACTCCAAACGGCATGGCAGCCGCCGATGTAAACACCTTGACCGGGTTAATCGCCAGGTCCCTCCTCACCGCCATGATCTGGTTAACGATTTCCGAGGTGGTCAGGTTGCGGGTCAACCTGAAGGTACCGGTCAGACAGAATTCACAACCCATCGCACAACCAACCTGGGATGAGATACAGAGCGTGTTGCGGCCCTCGATCGGAATCAAGACCGACTCTACGGCATTGCCATCTTCCAGGTTGAACAGGTATTTACGGGTGCCGTCACTGCCTTCCTCGACCGCCTCAATCTCAAGGTTGCTGATAAAAGCCGTATCAGACAGTTCAGCCCTCAGTGATTTGGAAAGGTTAGTCATCTCATCAAAACTGTGGGCATCCTTCTGAAAAATCCATTTGAAGATCTGTGTAGCGCGAAAACGTTCCTTGCCTTGCCCCTGAAGAAACCGCTCCAAAGCCGAAAGCGTTAGATTTTTCAAATCGGTCATATTGTCCAATTGTGTTGTTTCCTTTGATCTGTATTACATTAGCGGCATAAACACTATTTGTCAGGTGCAGCCTGGTGTGCGGGAACCGGTGGGGGTGTAACTGGCGCCGGAACAGGCGCAGGCGCCACATCTTTGGCCGGCTGCTCCGGTTTTGGCTGTGGTGCCAACCCTTGACCCGGCTCTGCTGCCGTTACAGACGACAGCGGCACAAATACTGGGGGGGCACTGATCGCTTGGTCAACCTTACGCTGCATGCCGGCAATATTCGGCTGTTCCGCCAGGGAGTACCTGTACTCATCTTCCGTTATGACCCCGCGCTGGCGCATCAGTTTTAGGATCATGTCCGAACGTTTAACCACCCGCCGCAGATTCTTGTAGGGATTGTAAACCACCCGCGGGCCCGGCAGCATGGAAGCCAGAAAAGCACATTCCCTGGGAGTCAGGGCCGATACATGTTTGCCAAAATAGTAGCGGGCACCATGGTTGATGCCATAGACCATTGGCCCCAGTTCAACCACATTCAGATATAGTTCGATAATCCGCCCTTTGGTCAGCTCCTGTTCCATTCGCCAGGCCAGGTAAACCTCTTTCAACTTGCGGGTGACTGTCTTTTCCCGCGAGAGGAACAGATTCTTGGCCGCTTGTTGTGTAATGGTCGAGGCTCCGCGTTTGAAGCTTTTCTTCTCCAAATCATATTTTATGGCTTGCTTGATCGCCTTTACGTCAATACCTTCATGTTTGTAAAAATTGCTATCCTCGGCCAGGATGACTGCCCACTTCATCTCTGGGGGGATACTGCCTGACGGCGACCAGCGCCTGTTTTTCGGGCCGACCACAAAGGCATGATACTTGCCCTGCCAGTCCTTTACCTGGATGGTCGTACTGAACCTCTTATCGGCCAGGGCGGCTACCGGTGGCAACAAAGCCAACGAAACAGCCATGTACAGAAGATAGACCGCAAGCAGGCCTCCGATCGCCATGGCGATATTTTTTATTGTAACGTATTGCATCACCAACCACCCAAGGCTGACAGAGCTGAATTAAATGACGTTCGTCAGATTATCATCAACCTCGCCGACTTGTCACGACCGAGTTTGCATAAAATACAAAAATCCCCTGGCTGTCTCGCCAGAGGATTCTGCCGCTGTATAGTAACGCCTGGCAAAAAAGACGCACTATTTTTTCAGCACTTCTTCAGCTATCTGCCTGCCCATGGTGCGGCACTGATCCAGCGCATCAGGAAGCGGGCTGAACTGAGCCCGAACCGCCGCAACAGGCAGCTTGAAGTTCAGCGCCTTCAGGCGCTCCTCGGCCATCTTGCAGGCCTCTCCACTCCAGCCGTAGCTGCCGAACAGACCGGCTATATTCGTCTTCAGGCAAACCGTGCTGAGATAGGCCAATACGTCCCACATCGGCTTGGGTATGTCCCGCACAATTGTAGGTATGCCGAATATCAGGGCATCTGCCTCTTCCATCAGGTCACGCAACGCTGTCGGATCCAGCCCGCTGATGTGGCTGGCTGTAATATTGACACCGACAGAAGCCACCCCTTCAGCAACAGCCTGGGCCATCTTTTCCGTGTTGCCATGGGGTGAAATGTACAGTATATGGATCTTTTTACCACCGTCAGGCTGCTTGCTCCACTCCTCGAACTGCTGGATTACACACCAGGGATCCTTCCTGATGATCGGACCATGGCTGGGGCAGATCATGTCGATCACGTCGTGCCTGATCTTTTCTACGGCTGCCAGCACCTTGTCCTTGAACGGACGGAAGATGCAGTCAAAATAGAACTGCCGCGCCAGGGTGAAGTCGCCAACCTCATCGTTGAAAATATGTCCTGGACTGCAGTAATGCGCGCCAAAGGCGTCGCAGGTGAAAAGCATGTTTTCTTCTTCCAGCCGGGTGAACATCGTGTCTGGCCAGTGCAGAAAAGGAGCCGTGATGAAACGCAGTGTGCGCCCGCCCAGATCAATTGTGTCGCCATCCTTTACCACCCTGGATTCAAACGGCTTGTGCATCAGATTGCCAAGGAAACCTTTCGCCGCCATGCTGGAAACGACCGTAGCCTGCGGTGCCAGCTCCAGCAGCCTGGACAGTGATCCGCTGTGGTCCGGCTCGGCATGGTTAACGACGATGTAATCGATTGCGGTCGGGTCGACCAGGCCCCTGACCTTGTCCAGAAACTCATCAATCCGCTTCCCCTTGACGGTATCGATAATGGCAGTTTTTGTCTCGCCTTTTACAAGGTAGGCATTATATGTTGTGCCATGCTCCGTGGGAAACAGATCATCGAACACCCTCAGCTCCGGATCTTCTGAGCCAATCCAATAGACTCCCGGCTTTATTTCTATAGTTGCATGCATTGATTCGCCCCCCTGCTGCACTTTTATTGCGATTTTACGGGAATATATCAAATCGCGACCAGCCAAACAAGAGAATGTTTGTCCTGTTTGTCTGCTCGCATATTTGCTGTTTTGGCCACAAACCAGCCATATGCCCATATGGCACATCCCGGGATTCAAGATTGACACAAACACTGGCCGTTAATACAATCCGCACATCCCTGAATACATGGAGCGCACATGAAGCAGAAAACCATCTTCACCTGTCAGAAATGTGGCTGCCAGTCACCAAAGTGGCTTGGCAAATGTCCGGACTGCGGTTCATGGAACTCCATGGCCGAAGAAACGCTTCAAAAGCAATCCAGCGGCAGGCCGGTCGGGGAGCAGAGCCGTCCAGTACCCATCTGCGATGTTCCGGCACAGACCGAAACCCGGATTGAAACCGGCATTGGAGAGCTGGATCGTGTACTTGGCGGCGGCATTGTGCCAGGCTCGCTTGTCCTGATCGGAGGTGACCCTGGCATCGGCAAGTCAACCCTGCTGTTGCAGGCCATGAACAACCTGTCCCGCAGCTGTGGTCAGGTCCTCTATGTGTCTGGTGAAGAGTCCGCTTCACAGACCAGGCTGCGCGGAGAACGTCTTTCAGTTGAAAGCAGGGATCTGATGATACTGGCTGAAAACTCCCTGGAGGCCATCATCGTACATGCCCGCACACTCGCACCCAAGGCTGTCGTGATCGACTCAATCCAGACCGTATGGACATCGACACTGGAATCCGCGCCAGGCAGCGTCAGCCAGGTGAGGGAGTCAGCAGGCAAGTTGATGGTTATGGCCAAGGGTAGCAACATACCGGTTTTCATAGTCGGCCACGTCACCAAAGACGGGGCAATCGCCGGACCGCGCGTGCTGGAACACATGGTCGACACAGTGCTTTACTTTGAAGGAGACGGTAGCCATCCGTTCCGTATTTTGCGGGCGGTCAAAAACCGTTTCGGTTCTACCAACGAGATTGGTGTATTTGAAATGAAGCAGGATGGGCTTCAGGGCGTTGCCAATCCATCCGAGCTATTCCTCTCAGAACGCCCGCTGGGAGTCTCCGGATCAGTAGTTACAGCTTCCCTGGAGGGAAGCCGCCCTTTGCTGGTAGAGCTTCAGGCGCTGGTCACCCAGACATCGTTTGGCGTACCCAGGCGAACCACCATCGGCGTTGACCACAACCGCCTGGCACTGCTTGTGGCTGTGCTGGAAAAAAAGGTCGGACTGCACCTTTCCGGACAGGACATTTTCCTCAATGCCGCCGGCGGAGTTCGCCTGAACGAGCCGGCTGCTGATCTCGCCATGATCATGGCCGTTGCCTCCAGCCACCTTGACAGGGCCATTGATCCCCAGACGATTATTTTCGGCGAAGTCGGCCTGGCCGGAGAGGTGCGTGCCATCACCCAGCCGGAACAACGCATTGCTGAAGCAGAAAAACTCGGGTTTAAAGCCTGCATCGTCCCGACCGGCAACCTTAAACGGCTTAAAAAGAGCCAGATCAAGCTGCTTGGGGTATCAACCGTTGACGAGGCCATGCAGATGATGATGCAATAGGAGGCATTTTTTTCTGGACTTGCATCATATAAATATCTAATATCTATTTATTTATGATCTTAGGAGTTGGATATGGATGCTGAAAAACTCGAGTATTTCAGGAACATTCTGCTCGAAGAGATGAAAGCCTTGCGTGGCGAAGCCGACAAGACTGTTACAGAGATGACAGCCGATTCCTCCAATTTTCCTGACCCTACCGACCGCGCCACACAGGAATCGGACAGAAATTTTGAGCTGCGTATCCGCGACCGGGAGCGCAAACTGATCAACAAGATCAAGGATGCTCTGGAGCGCATCGACAATGGTGAATTTGGCATCTGCGAGGAATGCGGAGAAGAGATCAGTGACGCCAGACTGAAGGCACGACCGGTCACCACGTTATGCATCAATTGCAAAATTGACGAGGAGCAAAAGGAAAAACGTCAGTAAGGGAGACCTTATGGCCGGCAGCCGTACACCCCATATGCAGGCGCCGGAACTGAGCATCGAGGAGCTTACGCTCCTCTACCAGCTCAGCAACACCCTGTTGTCCACCATCCGCCTCAACAAGCTGACCCATCTGATACTTACCGCACTTACCAACCACGCCAATCCGCTTTTTGAGCGGGCCATGCTGTTTCTTTACAATGACAAGACCGGAACATTGCAAGGCATGCTGGGTGTCACCACCGATCCGGACAACGGCCTGTTTCAGATTGGCAACGGAGATTCGCCGCTCGCCAGACGATGGGATATCCTGGGCAGCGTGATCGATAAACAGCGTACAAGCCCCCTTTCCCAGCGTGTCAGGCACATACGCATCAGCACGGAAGACCGTTGCCCACTTATCAAACGGGTTGTAATTGACAGACAGGCCACTATTGTTGAGCAAGATGCCGACAGCAGCCCGACAATCTGCCAGTCACTCAACGAACTTGGTGCCACAGCTTATGTGGCCATACCACTTCTTTCCGAAGACAAGCTTACTGGTGTCGTGGTTGTGGACAACCCGAATTCCCGTCGCCCCATACAATCCGCCCGAATCAACTTTTTAACGCTGTTTGCCAGACAAGCAGGCATGGCAATCGAAAATTCCATGATTTACAACCGCATGGAGGATGCACACTTCAATCTGCGCGACGCAAAAGAGCGGCTGATGCATGGCGAACGCCTGGCTGCCATTGGCGAGATGGCCGCCAACCTGGTACACGAACTCAAACACCCGCTGGTGACCATCGGCGGCTTTGCCGGCAGACTGGTCAAGACCCTGCCGGAAGGCACACGGGAACGCCAGTATGCCGAAACGATCATCGATGAATCAGTGCACCTTGAAAACATGCTATCGGACATTCTGGCCTTTTCGCGCAAGCCGACCATCTGCTACAGTATTTGTGACATGGCTGAAATCATCAACAGTAGCCTGGAAAGCAGCGCACCATTGCATGATGAGCATGCCATCCGGGTTATCAGGAACATCGACGATGCACCAGCCTATGTTCTGGGTGACGCCTACCAGCTAAAGCAGGCTTTTTTGAATCTGGTTATTAATGCCACCGAAGCAATGCCCAATGGCGGCACGCTTGAAATCACTGCGTACCGGTCGCCCGTCAAGGAAGGCATGCTTATAGTTTCAATCGAAGACACGGGCGGCGGCATACCCCTGGAAATGCAGTCCAAGCTTTTCAGCCCGTTTTTCACGACAAAACATCGCGGCACAGGACTAGGACTGCCCATCGTCAACCGTATAATTCAGAACCACAATGGCACAATCACCGCCACTAACAGCAGCCACGGTGCCGTATTCACTGTCAGCCTACCCCTGACAGAACCACCACAACAACAGTAAACGGGGATGTACTCAGCGGGGAGAGCTATGCGTTTGCAACGCATCTGACGAAGACTCAATACCGTCCATCTTCACCAATAATCAGAAGGGGCTGCCCATTTAGCAGCCCCTTCTCCGTTAAAAGCAGATACATCCAGGGCCTTTCGGCCACAAAAAAGGGGAGCCGTTTAGGCCCCCCTTTGGTCTTGCAGTTATGGACTCCGTCGCTGTTAGCGTTTGGAGAACTGGAAACGTGCGCGAGCCGATTTACGCCCGTACTTCTTACGCTCTTTGACACGCGAATCACGTGTAATGAAACCAGCCTTCTTAAGTGTGGCGCGCAGCTCCGGATCAGTTCCCAGCAGGGCCTTGGTGATGCCGTGGCGAATGGCGCCAGCCTGACCTGAGTCTCCACCACCAGTTACTGTGACGTAGATGTCAAACTTGCCGAGGTTTTCAGTCAACTCAAGTGACTGACGCACAACCATCTTGGATGTTTCACGGCCAAAGTACTCATCCAGGCTCTTGTTGTTAACAGTAATTGCACCGGCACCCGGCTTGAGCCAAACCCTGGCTACCGAGCTTTTGCGTTTGCCTGTTCCGTAATAGCTGACTGCTGCCATATCATTTATCTCCTCAGAGTTTTAAAGTGTCACTTTTTTGGGCTGCTGGGCATCATGCGGGTGGTTGGCGCCGGCATAGACCTTCAGCTTCTTAAGCATGTGCCTGGAAAGCTTGTTCTTGGGAAGCATCCCCTTGACCGCTTTCTTTATCAATTCTTCTGGTTTTTTATCCAAAAGCTTGCCGGCTGTGATTTCCTTGAGACCACCTGGAAACCCTGTGTGGCTGTAATAGGTTTTGTCCGCAAGCTTGCGCCCAGTCAGGGCAATCTTGTCTGCATTGATAACAATGACAAAATCACCGGTATCCACACTGGGGGTATACACTGCCTTGTTCTTGCCACGCAGGATATTGGCTACCTGGGTTGAAAGCCTTCCCAGCACTACGTCCTGAGCATCGACCACATACCAGTCGCGCTTGATGTTTTCGTTTTTTGCAACTTCCGTTTTCATAGCATCCTCACATGCATGCCTGCTGTCACCTTGGTGGCGCAACACGGCCTCGATTTTTACGAAGAGGTGTAAATTACTAAAAGGCCTGGTGACTGTCAAGCAAAAAAACCAGTTCTATTTCAAAGCGATCGAAACCCGCTGTGCTTCATTATTGTCAAGCAGTCATATTCGTGCTACAAGCATGTTTCGAACCATGCTATTTTACAGGGAGTTTGCTCAATGAAGATATCAGTATCGGACGTGGTACATGTCGCCCGGCTTGCCCGACTGGAGCTGGCGGATGAAGAAAAAACACTTTTTGTATCACAGATGGATGCCATACTTGGTTATGTTGAAAAACTCAAACAACTGGATACCACAGGTATTCAGCCAACCTCGCACGCCGTTCCGATCGAAAACGCCTTTCGGGATGATCTCGTGACGCCGCCCATCGGCATCGACAAGGCGCTCGCCAATGCCCCCGAAAGGGCCGGCAGCTTCTACAAGGTTCCCAAAGTGATCGAATAGACATTTGACTGGGCTGAACGCGCATGGATCACGAATCTGGCCAAGACCGTAAAACTCATCACAGGGCAGATTCAAAGTACAATATTTTTTAGAACAAAAAAACTGGAGTTACAGAGATGGACATTTTCGACCTGAATATACAGGATCTGCATGAACAGCTGAAAACCAGACAGATTTCTTCGGTTGAGGCAACCCGGGCCATGCTGTCCAGGATAGAGGCCGTCGAATCACAGGTTGGCTCGTTTATTACAGTCACACCGGAACGCGCCCTGGCTGATGCAGCAGAAGCCGACAAGGTCATTGCGGCCGGGAAGATGGGCAAATTGACCGGTATCCCCCTGGCCCTGAAGGATATCTTTCTGACCGAGGACATCCGCACCACCTGCGGGTCGCGCATCCTGGACAACTTCATCCCCCCATACAGCGCAACAGCTTACGAGCGACTCAAAAGCAGCCACACAGTCCTGCTGGGCAAATTGAATCAGGATGAATTCGCCATGGGTTCATCCAACGAATCCAGCGCCTTCGGCATCACCCGCAACCCCTGGAACACAAACTGCATCCCCGGCGGGTCTTCCGGTGGATCAGCCGCAGCCATCGCAGCCAGACAGGCCACCGCCACCCTGGGCACCGACACCGGCGGTTCCATCCGCCAGCCCGCCTCCCATTGCGGTTGCGTCGGCCTGAAGCCAACCTACGGCAGGGTGTCGCGTTACGGAGTCATCGCCTACGCCTCTTCCCTGGACCAGGTCGGTCCCATGACCCGCAACGTGGCCGATTGCGCCACACTGCTTTCCGCCATAGCCGGGTACGATCCCAAGGATTCCACCAGCGTCAACGCGCCAGTCCCCGATTACACCGCAAAACTCGCAGCCGAAGTCAAAGGCCTCAGGATCGGACTGCCCAAGGAATATTTCATAAGTGGCCTTGATGCCGACGTGCAGAAGGCCATGGACGCCGCCATTGAGACCTATCGCAGCCTGGGCGCAGAGTTTGTCGACGTCTCCCTACCGCACACCGATTATGCCGTCGCCGCCTATTACCTGATTGCCACCGCCGAGGCCAGCTCCAACCTGGCCCGCTATGAAGGTGTGCGCTTCGGCCACCGCAGCGAGCAGGCCGAAGGGCTGATCGACATGATGACCAAAAGCCGCAGCCAGGGCTTCGGCCCGGAGGTCAAACGCCGCATCATGCTCGGCACCTACGCCCTTTCTTCCGGCTACTACGACGCCTATTACGTCAAGGCCCAGAAGGTGCGCACCCTGATCATGCGCGACTTTATCAAAGCCTTTGAGCAGGTGGATATCATGCTGACGCCTGTTGCTCCCACCCCGGCCTTCAAGATCGGCGAAAAAATCGATGATCCGCTGCAGATGTACCTCTCGGACATCTTCACCATCCCGGTCAACCTGGCCGGTACCTGCGCCATGTCGATTCCGGCAGGCTTCAGCGCCTCCGGGCTGCCCGTCGGCCTGCAGCTGATCGGCAAGCCATTCGGTGAAGAGGTGATCTTGTCCGCCGCCCATGCCTTTGAACAGGCCACCGAGTGGCACAAGCTGCGTGCACCGCTCTGAGTCGGAGCACCGTTTGCCAACCCATATCAATTCGGAGAAGTTTCCATGAAATATCAACCTGTTATAGGCTTAGAAGTTCACGTGCAGCTGAAAACCGACACCAAGATCTTCTGCGGCTGTCCCACTAAATTCGGCGCTGAGCCCAATGCCCAGACCTGTCCGGTCTGCCTGGGGCTGCCCGGCGCTTTGCCGGTGCTCAACCGCAAGGTGGTCGAGTTCGCCATCAAGGCCGGTCTGGCCACCAACTGCACCATCGCCCACCGCAGCATCTTCGCCCGCAAGAACTACTTCTACCCCGACCTGCCCAAGGGCTATCAGATCAGCCAGTTCGAAGACCCGATCTGCCAGCAGGGCTGGCTGGACATCAACCTGGACGGCCAGCAGAAACGCATCGGCATCACCCGCATCCACATGGAGGAAGACGCCGGCAAACTGGTCCACGGTGACGTTTCGGGATTAGAGGACGGCTCCGGCGTTGACCTGAACCGGGCCTGCACCCCGCTTTTGGAGGTAGTCTCCGAGCCGGACATGCGCTCGGCCGACGAGGCGGTGGCCTACCTGAAACAGCTCTACCAGATCGTGACCTGGCTGGGCATCTGCGACGGCAATATGGAAGAGGGGAGTTTCCGCTGCGACGCCAACGTTTCTGTCATGCCGGTCGGCTCCAGCACATTCGGCACCCGGGCCGAGATCAAGAACGTCAACTCCTTCAAGTTCGTCAAGCAGGCCATCGAATACGAGATCGAGCGCCAGATTGACCTGATTGAGGACGGCGGCACTGTCGTCCAGGAAACCCGGCTGTTCGACCCCAACAGCGGCGTAACCCGCTCCATGCGCAGCAAGGAAGAGGCCCACGACTACCGCTACTTCCCCGACCCGGACCTGGTGCCGCTGCATATCGATGACAGCTGGATTGACCAGGCCCGCACAGAAATGCCGGAACTGCCCGAAGACAGGAAGCAGCGCTTCATCACCGCACTGGAGCTACCGGAATACGATGCCGAGGTGCTCACCGCCAGCCGCAGTCTGGCTGACTACTACGAAGAGTGCCTGGGCTTTCACCCTAATGCCAAAGCGGTCTCCAACTGGGTCATGGGCGAGGTCACCCGCAACTTGAACGACTCCGCTACAGCTATTGAGGCCTGCCCGATCCAACCGTCACAGCTGGCCGAACTGCTGAAACTGATCGACAGCGGCACCATCTCCGGAAAGATCGCCAAGACCGTCTTTGACGAGATGTGGAAAAGCGGCAAGCCGCCAAAACAGATCGTTGAAGAGCAGGGGCTGGTGCAGGTTTCCGATACCGGCGCCATCGAGGTGATCATCGACGAGATCCTGGCCCGCGAAGCCGGCCAGGTGGCAGAGTACCGCAGCGGCAAGGACAAACTGTTCGGCTTCTTCGTCGGCCAGGTAATGAAGGCCAGCAAAGGCAAGGCCAACCCGGCCGTGGTCAACGAAATGCTGCTGAATAAGCTGAAAGGTTAGGGATCACCATGAATCATCATAGTCTGTCTGCCACAAAAACATTTGGTTTTGTACTGGTTCTGTTGCTGGCCTTGTTCAGCACCACCGCTGGCGCCGCCCAGCAGGCCGGCCTTAAGGAGGTGGTTGGCGCACTGGAAAAGGGATATGCCACCCTGCAGGATGTGCAGGCCGGCTTCAGCCAGACCACAACCATCAGCGCCATCAAGAAGGTCCAGCGCGGACACGGGGAGGTCATGCTGAAAAGACCCGCCTCGGCCTCGGCCATGTTCCGCTTTGACTACAAAAAACCCAAGCAGCAGATTATCTCCAACGGCAAGCAGGTCTGGTTCCATATCCCTGAAAACAAACAGGTCATGGTCTCTTCTATCGCCGGCATGTTCAAGGGCGGCAACGGCATTGCCCTGACCTATCTGACCGGGCTTGGCCATGTTTCCCGCGATTTCAACATTGCCTTTGCCAAAAACCCGCGCGATAAAAAGGGTAACTACCAGCTGGAACTGATCCCCAGAAAACCGACAGCGGTGCTGGCCAAGCTGCACCTGACTATTGATCAGTCTGCCGTAGAGACCTTCATGGCCAACGGTGAAGTCAAAGACATCTTCCCCATCGTTGCCTCGGTTATCTTCGATGCCGGCGGCAATGAAACCCGCCTGACCTACAGCAACACCAGGGTCAACAGGGGTATCAGCAGCAGCCGTTTCAATTTCAAGGTGCCGGCAGGGGTAGAGGTCATCAAGCAGTAATTCGGGACTAGAGACCGGGGACTGGTAACACCATAATTTTTGTTTGGAGGTAGATCATATGCCGTCATTCGACATCGTTTCCAAGGTTGATATGCAGGAGGTCGACAACGCCGTGAACCAGGCCATCAAGGAAATCGGCCAACGTTATGACTTCAAAGGCTCCAAGAGCGAAATCTCTCAGGAAAAGGACGCCATCAAGGTACTGGCAGACGACGACTACAAACTGAAGGCGGTCATCGACGTGCTGCAGTCCAAGTTCCTCAAGCGCAACATCTCCATCAAGGCGCTCAAGTACGGCAAGGCCGAGCAGGCCTCGGGCGGCATGGTACGCCAAATCATCGATGTTCAGCAGGGTATCTCCAAAGAGAAGGGCAAGGAAATCATCGCCGCCATCAAGGACAGCAAAATCAAGGTCCAGGCCCAGATCCAGGATGACCAGGTGCGCGTCACCGGCAAGAACCGCGATGACCTGCAAGCCTGCATCCAGCTGTTGAAAGGCAAGGATCTGGAAGTAGAAATGCAGTTTACCAATTTCAGGGAGTAGGAACGGGAGTCACCTTGAACGTCAACAAAAAGCAGAAAGTCAGCATGGTCAGCCTGGGCTGCCCGAAGAATCTGGTGGATGCAGAGGTCATGTTGGGGGTGCTCTCCAAGCAGGACTATGAGATCACCACCGACGAGCGGGAAGCCGACATCATCATTGTTAATACCTGCGCCTTCATCAAGGAGGCCAAGCAGGAGAGCATAGACGCCATCCTGGACCTGGCCGAGCGCAAGCAGGATGCCCGCTGCAGGACACTGATCGTCTCCGGCTGCCTGCCCCAGCGCTATCAGGAAGAACTGGCCCAGGAACTGCCCGAGGTGGATATCTTCATCGGCACTGGCGACTACCCGCGCATCGCCGAAATCCTGGCGGAAAAGGAACACAGCAGCGAGCAGATATGCTACATCGGCGACCCGGACTACATCTATGACGAGAGCCTGCCCCGTCTGAACTCCTCACCTGGCTGGTATTCCTACCTGAAGATCGGCGAGGGGTGCTCCAACTGCTGTTCCTACTGCATTAT
>DAONZY010000025.1:32100-33979 GCA_035407085.1 Deltaproteobacteria bacterium
GGCATCACCGACGGCCTGATCGAACTGATCCGTGACGAACCCAAGATCTGCAAGTATCTGGACATACCGATCCAGCATATTAGCGATCCGGTGCTGAAACGGATGAAGCGCCGTAGTAATGAGCAGCAGATCCGTAACCTGATCAGCAGACTACGCAGCGAGGTGCCGGATATCGCCCTGCGCACATCGGTCATCGTTGGCTTCCCGGGCGAAACCGTTGAGGATTTCAGTAGTTTGATGCATTTTGTAGAGCAAGCCCAGTTCGACCGACTGGGGGTATTTTGCTACTCCAGGGAAGAGGGGACTCCTGCGGCAGAGATGCCGGATCAGGTGTCGGAACGCATCAAGCGTGAGCGCTACCGCAAACTAATGAAGGCCCAGGCACGGGTTTCCTTCCGCAGAAACAGACTGGTGATCGGCAAAACAGAGCAGGTTATTGTGGAGGGTTACAGCGAAGAAACCGATCTGCTGCTGAAAGGGCGCTCTTCCCGCCAGGCGCCGGATATCGACGGCCAGGTTTATATCACTGCCGGCAATGCCAACGTTGGCGACATTGTCAACCTGAAGGTCACCGATTCTTCGGATTACGACCTGATCGGAGAAATCGAATAACTGTCTGGGGCAGTATGCCTAAACCTTTTAATCAAACACGGCAAGGAGATGCCTGTGAGTCTTACTCCAGAATCATTGAGGTACTTTCAGATCATTACATTGATACTGCTGTGCTCTCCCCTGACGCCCTCCATCTCAGCCCAAGAGTTGGACATCTCACCAAACCGTACTTTTGTGGTTCAGATATTCAATCAGTTACATTGCGAACTCACATTGCAATTGAACCACTTGAAGTCTGTCAATCGTGGAGAATTTAAATATATTGCAACAACTATTTGTTAATTCGGATGTTTATTCTGACTCCAAATTTGCAGTTCCGATGATTTTACCCTTCTGACCCGACAAGGCCAGTGCATTAAGAAAGTATAGATTATGATAAAAGTTCTTTCGATTTTCGGCACTAGGCCTGAAGCAATTAAAATGGCTCCCGTCATAAAGGAGCTTGAAAAACATTCGTCAAGATTTCACAACAAAGTTTGTGTGACGGCACAACACCGGCAGATGCTGGATCAGGTTCTTCAACTTTTTGAGATAAAGCCCGATTACGATCTGGACATCATGAAACCTGGACAGGACCTTTTTGATGTAACCTGTAATGTCTTAAAAGGCTTAAAACCTGTACTTCAGTCAGAGCGCCCGCACATTGTGCTTGTGCATGGCGATACAACTACTGCCATGGCAGCATCGCTGGCAGCCTACTATTGCCATATTCCTGTCGGCCATGTTGAAGCCGGGCTGCGCACATGCAATAAGTATTCGCCCTTCCCGGAAGAAATCAATAGAGTAATTACCGGTGCCCTGTCAGACTTGCACTTTTCTCCTACCGAAACATCACGCAAAAACCTGCTGCGTGAAGGTATTGCTTCATCCCAAATCAATGTTACCGGCAATACTGTTGTGGATGCTTTACTTAATGTGGCAGAAAAAGTAGCCAAAGATACGGTGCTTAAACAGAAACTGGACAAGCAGTTCAACTTTCTTGATCCAATGAAAAGATTGTTGTTGGTTACTGGGCACAGAAGAGAAAACTTTGGAGAAGGTTTTGAACATATTTGCATGGCCCTAGCTGCCATTGCATCGAAAAACAAGGACTTGGAAATACTCTACCCAGTACACCTTAACCCTAATGTTCAGGAACCGGTAAAGCGCATTCTCGGTACAAACCCTTACACAAATATCCACCTGATTGATCCTTTGGATTATCTCCCTTTTGTCTATCTAATGAACAGGGCCCACCTCATTCTTACTGATTCCGGAGGAGTTCAGG
>DAONZY010000026.1:0-31873 GCA_035407085.1 Deltaproteobacteria bacterium
AACCGAATTATCGCAATTCGCGATGGCTTCCATATCCCTTCGTTCCATTTCGGCCCCACTGACAGTCAGAATATCCACCGGATCCATTTCAAAAACCCTTGATATCCAGAATACCAATTTGACGGCAGGCAGAATCTCTTTCGAAATCAAACAATGCACAATGACCTCAGGTAAATGTAGAAGACGACCCAAAGTGTAGGCCGTGGGCTTTCTCAGCTTGTTGCACATCAGGTAATTGAGCATCGAAGGAAAGGTCGGCTCGTTATGGGTTCTCCCATACTTGTTATGCCATTCGAACACTCTGAAGAAAAAGTGGCTGGACGTGATGTTGATGGTCTCTGTATCGTCCGCCGGACCATAGCCCAACCATTCTTTGCATTTGCTGCAATAGCCATTTACCGTATATGCCGCAATTACATATGAATGAGTCCCGCATTTGTGGCAACTACTTCTCAAACTAGTGCCGTGGACAGCACACTTTGGAGCATATGACAGGCCCCATAACAGGGGGTAATAGACCGGTTCGCCACTTGCTCTTTGTTCATCAAGGCAATATGGACACCATGCACTTGACTCCAATAGCAGTTTCTTTGGGGAAAGCATTTGAGAATATGGCAGCATTGTAAGGTGTTCAAGATTGGAAACGCCAGTCAGCTGTTCCAGCGTCTCTACTAATGCCTCCGCCTCCTTGCCCATTCCGTTCATGTCCCTGATAATTTTCTGCTGCCCGATCGTACCATTAAGATTGTGACGTCTCGCAGATAAATACGGAACGATCACCTTGCGCAGCAAAGTCGAAACCGACAACATGTGCGCGGCCGCTAACCGGGCAAGATAGCTTGCCAGGCTCTCGACATAAGGCGTGCCGATACCGATCGGCTCAAGTGCATACAGAAGAGTAGGCTTTTGAAGTTCAAGCGCGCAGTCCGGTATGAATTCATACAGATCATAGCTTGTCTCTGTTTGTGAACAGTTAATGGTCATGATGGCATGCCTGTCGAATCTCTGACAGGTTTGCGCTGGAATGGGGCATCTTTGCGCTTTGCCTGTGGAACGGGCTGATGCTTGACAGTCGGCATGCCATCAAGACCGAGCCTGGCCCGAAGGATATTTATGGAATCTTTGGGAGGGGTGAGTAAAAGCTCTCCTTCAAGAACCTCATCGATCATCTTGCACATTTGGTCGTGTGAATACATGCATTCCGACAAATCCTTTCTTCTTAGAGTGCCGTCTCCCTCTTCAATGGCTCGCCGGATTGCTTTTATCAGCCACCCCTTTAGGATGCCGACACAGCCCAGAGAACCGACATAGAGGTCCTCTATAATATTTGTAAGTTCAAAATCGAACGGTATCGGAAGTTTTGAGGCGAATGACCTGACAGCTCCGCCGAATATCATATATTCCTCGGGGATTTCGATGCGGTAGCGCGGAAAGTGCACATCGATACTGCGGCGGCTCAACTGCCCGCTCAGATTGCGGAAGGATAGCAGTTCATAAGTACCGACCAGGACGATGACTGTCTTGGTAAGGTTTGCCAGAGATTTTATGTAATCCAGTTGTTCCAGCAGGCCTGAAGTGGTTGTGCCTTTGGCTATGTGCTGTGCCTCGTCGATTATCACTACCTTTACATTGCGATACTCCAGGGCGTTTTCGAATGCCAGGCGCAAAGCGTGTCCCGGAGCTTGCGTATTGACCCTGATCTTGTGATTGAATACGGAGCAACGCGGTTCGTCCAGTTTGTTCTGAACGGCAGGTTCATGCAGGATTTCAAGGGCTCTTCTGTAGAAGTCTTTCCAGCTGAATTGGTGTGCATCAGGATAGGGGGCTTCGATAAGCGCCGCAGGGATATCCGAGTTGCCATGCTTGCCCGCTACCCGGTATTCTTTGTCCAGTTTTTTCAGTAGGTGTTTGGCTAAAGTGGATTTGCCGACTCCGGTCGGCCCGAACATGAAAACTATGCTGCCGCTTTCGACCTGCTTGATGGCCAGGTCAAGCTGCTTAATTGCCTTGGCTAAATAGGGGTGATTGATTGTAGTGTTTTCGAATGATTTGTTTGCGTTTTGGTTATTCATAATATGTATTCCCTTCAAACAACCAGTTCATCATAAATTTCGAAGGTCTTGCTGTCCATATCCGGGCGCTCTGGTGCTGCATCGGTATTCGAATTGTCAGGCGTAATGGCGTCGGTTGCTGTCATGCGCATCTCCGCCGCTTTCCGCATGAGCTTCAACTCCGATTCGGTTTCCTGGGTTTTAGTTATGAATGCCGCAACCATCTGTGCATTGACGGCAATTTTAGCATTATGATTGCTGTGAAGCTTGAATAGTTCCTGGGTAATAGCAGCCAGTTCTTTTTGCGATCTCCCCTTGAGAATGGAGTAGTTTTGGGAACGGCAGTGGACCCATTGGCCTTTTATCAAGGCGTATGCACTAGCTATGTCGTAAGGGTCATAGCGGACCGGGACACTTGAATCGACGGCATTCCGCAGGGCTTCATGCCAGTAATACATATTATTGATCTTGATGCCTCGTGAACGGATGACCTTGGCATGCCCTTTGGGAGTGGAGGGCAATGTGCTGAAGATGAAAGCGTCGTCATATCGTATGAAGCGTGTGGGGCGCATACCGTGGTTGGCCAGGCCGCGTTCAAAGGCCTTGATGGGCGATTCTCCCAACGCCGGGTGGTCAAGCTGCTCGTAAACTTCGGAGAAGTATTCCCCAATCCTCTCCTGAAGGGCTGCGAATGTCCAGGCGGCCAGATTCTTTGGGTTGAATGATTTGCTGACCTGACGGACATTGCGCATGATCTTTGTGTTGCCTGTGAGCGCGTGAATGAACTGTGTATTGGTGGTGCCGAAAAGCCTTTCCAGAACGGCACCGTAACGTGCCTTGGCTTTGGGGCGGTTTTTCTTGGTGATTTTATGAAAGGCCATGAGCTGCTCATAGTAGATGCTTCTGAATTCGGCCCCATTGTCCGCAACCAGGGTTTGCGGCAGGCGGTTGTGGCGCCGGACGCATTCGCGCATGGCCAGCATGCAGGCTCGGTAGCTTGGAGATTCGAAAGACAGGACATACGCAAGGATGCGCCGGCTGCAGGAATCTGTCATAAGGGTAAGCCAAGGCCTGCCGAGATTGTTCCAGGTTTTGGAATCAACAAGTTCTATGTCCAACTCGGTGTGGTCAATGTGTGCAATCTCGAATGGGCGTTCGCCGTGGCGCGGGGTGGTGAGGTCAAGTTCCCAGTAGAATTCTTCCAGTTGGTAGGCGACACGGGGGCCTTTACGTTTCGATTCAGTAGTAACTGGATCAAGCTGCTTGAGTTTAACGGTAAATGTTTTAAAGCTTGCCGCTATTACATTGGATTTCCGGCACTGATTGCAGTAATGGCCATAGACGGTTAGGGGCTGTATTCCGGTGGAGCTTAGAAATTGTTCTTCGATACAAGTTTGCATGATCTTGTAAGACTCGGTCGGCAGTTTTAGAAGACGATTGCCTTTTTGGTCGGTGCCGTCGAAAAGGCCCAGGAACCCATTGCCGTAGATGGATTCGGCATCTTTGTAGTTCTTTAACCAACGTCTTAATGTACGTGTTTTGTTGGTGGTGTCTGTCCCGGCAAGGTAGCCGGCAATGGCATTGTACCGTTCAGTGGCCTTGACATAACTTTCGGGATGTTTTGATTTCAAAATTCTGCAAATTTCGTTGATGTCGTCTTGCGTTTCGAAACTAACAATCGCGCCGATCCGAACAAGATTTTCGAACCTGTCATATTCAATGGAAGTCAGTTGGCCCTGGTCGTTATTTACCCAGATGTTTCCATCTCCCATATTTACAATTTGAAACAGTTTGCCATCCCAAGTGATTTGTGCCCCGGCTTCGAGGTTTACTGCCGAGATATTTTGTCTGGGTGTAGGGCTGGTTTGCAATTCTGAGACATGATTCATGTCAGTATAGACTGGGGTGCGATCTTGCTCGCTAAGGGCATGGAGATGCAGGTTAACATAGAGTGTGTTGCTGGCAATCATCTGGAGAATATCGTCAGAGGTATATGGCTCGGCATTTCTTATTAGGTCGGAGAGAAGTATCCCTTGCTTGCAGGTAACGATTGCTTTGATGAAAGGTTCTGCCGGGGAATTGACAGTCTGTTTGTGTGGTAGCAGATAATCGCTCAGGTATTCCAGATTGCGCTGGAAGATCCAGTTGATCTCTGATGATGAACGGACTCGGAAGTAAAGGCCATAACGGGCGGCATATTCTTCTCCGGATGGACATCTCCATTTTTTATCCTCGTCACGTACAAAACGCTCCGATTTTTCCGCCAACTGTTTTAGCTCTTCTTCGGTCTTGCATTCCTCCCATCCGGCAGTTCCGTCATTGTGTATAACAAAGAAGTCCGGCGTGGTAAGCGTGGTTACAAGCCGTCCTGAAACGGTTCTGTATGAAATCTTTATGGGTTCGGGTTGATCGTAGTATTCCAGAACATTAGGGGCAAACTCGTATTCTCTTATGAAGGCAAGCTCGACTTTATGGCTTTCAAACTGGATGGTGCTGCCCATTTTGTGACTGGGATATCTGCCCGCGACGTTTGATAGTGCTCCCTGAACTCTTCTGAATGGTGGGGAAGTGCGTATCCGTTGGATTAGCTGTGCGGCCTCTTTTGAGAATTCGTTGGTTGACAGCCATGTCAGAAACTCGGTTTCGGTCATCATAGAGTCCCTTGGTCGTGTTTAAAAACGGGAATACATTAAAGGGAACTTTGGATATGCGCAATCTATTGAAATTTTAAGGAAGGTGGTACGCTGTACGATTTTTCTAATGGCCGATGGTAGTTTTGCTTGAATATATTTAATTATTTGTTGTTTGGTTTAGGTGTGCCAACGCCTGAAGCCACTAGGTAAACAATTTTGTATTTTCTGACGGAAAATAAATAGGATGATGAACTTTCTAATGATTGTTGAACCATAAGCTGTCATTAGGCCGTTGAACCATAAGATGGCCAATTGGCCATCTTATGGTTCAAGTAACATAATATAATGTTTTAGCTTGACAGTGACATGGACCGCCGATATATTTTCCAACAAAGTGGAAAAAAGTGGAAAATGGTGGCAAATGACAGCTCAAGACGCCATATTCGGTGGTGAGGTTCTCAGCACTATCGACAGCAAAGGGCGGACATGCATCCCGGCAAAGTTCAGGGAGGCGCTTGTCCAGTCGTTTGGTGAGGAGCGTTTTGTCATTACCAAGGCACAGCCGATCAACGTTGGCGACGGCAGCATGGCCCGTGGTCTGTCCGTTTTTCCGCTGTCTGTCTGGTCCGAGATCAAGCAAAAGGTGCTTGCCAACGCGGGTGGCGGCACTTCGTCGCAGCTTGACAGCCTTAAGCGCCATTTTCTCAATCCGGCGGAAGAGTGCAGCGCCGACAAGTTGGGCCGGGTGCTGATCCCTTCTTCGCTGCGTGAGCATGCCGGCCTGGAGCGCGATATGTGGTTCGTCGGCATGGACAGGCGTTTCGATATCTGGAGCAGGGATACATATAACAGGGTCAATGCGCAGGATGAGAAGAATCTTCCTGTGGATCTGACTGCGTTCGGCTTCTAGATGTCCGGCTTCCATCATATCTCGGTGATGCCGGAAGAGGTGCTGCGGTTTCTGGCGCCCCGGCCGGGCGGTGTCTATGTGGACGGCACGCTGGGTGGCGGCGGTCATGCGGCCTTGATTGCAGAAAGCTGCACTGCTGAAAATGGCATGCTGATCGGTTTTGACCGTGATGTGCAGGCCCTGGCGGCGGCTGGCGCAAGGCTGGCCCAATATGGCGAGTCGGTCAGGCTGGTGCACGATGATTATTCCAATATGCGCTCCGGTCTTGATGCGCTTGGCATTAGTAGCATTGACGGCTTCATGATGGATCTGGGGGTTTCGTCCCACCAGCTGGACAGCCGGGAGCGCGGTTTCAGCTTTCAGCAGGATGCGCCGCTGGACATGCGTATGGACATCACCTGTGGCGAGACAGCCGCCGATCTGGTCAATACACTGCCCGAGGCGGAGCTGGAGCGGATCATCAAGGAGTATGGCGAGGAGCGCTGGGCCAAAAGGATCGCCGCCTTTATTGTGGCGGCTCGTGCAAACGGTGAAATCGAGACGACCTTCCAACTGGTGGATATCGTCAAAGGGGCTATCCCCAAGGCCAAGTGGGAGGAACGTATCCATCCGGCGACCCGCACATTTCAGGGTTTGCGGATTGCCGTAAACCATGAGCTGGACAGCCTGGAAAAAGGGCTGCGGGCGGCATTGGATATTTTGAAACCGGGTGGGCGCGGGGTGGTGATCTCGTTTCACTCGTTGGAAGACCGTATCACCAAACAGATTTTCAGGGAATATGCCGTCGGATGCACCTGTCCGCGACATCTTCCTGTTTGCGTTTGCGGGCACACACCACAGGTCAGGATACTGACCGGCAGGCCGGTTATGGCAGGGGATGCTGAAATAACGGTCAACGCAAGGGCTCGCAGCGCCAAACTGAGAGCGGTAGAAAAATTATAAGGTCGGCGCACTTTGTAGTGCCGCTGGCAGTAATGGGGAAGGAGGCTGTTTATGGCTCAGACAAGAACAGAATATGGCAAGGTGGTAGCGCCCCGTCAGTTTGGCGGCATTGTGCTGGCACCATATCGCCTGGATATGTTCAGGTTTTTAATGATATGCATGATCCTGTTTACGGTTGTATCGGTGTTTCATGTCTGGTCGCGCTTCAAGCTGATCGATCTTAATCTTGAATTGTCAGCGGCCACCAGGCAGCTCAAGGAGGCGGAGCAGGAGCAAAAGCGTCTGAAACTGGAGGCGGCCCTGCTGAAAACCCCGTCGCGCATCGAAACCATTGCCAAACGGGATCTGGATATGACTCTGCCGAGCAAGCAGCAGGTGGTGTTGGTCAAGTAGGATGTTGTGCGGCGTAATGCTGTCAGCGTGATGGAGTGAGAGTGGCGCATCTGCCTTGCCTTGCGGGAGCTGAAGGTGATTTATGAAGGATGAACGGGAAAAATGGGCCAGAACCCGCATAATTCTTATCGGATCATTATTCGGCTTATTGTTTGTGGCGGTGATCTGCCAGGCTTTCCGCCTCCAGATACTGCAGCATGAACAGATGGCTGCCCGGGCAGAGAGGCAGCATCAGCGCACGGTGCCACTGACACCGGGACGTGGCAGTATCCAGGATGTCAACGGCAACAATCTGGCCGTGTCGTTGGAGATGGACTCATGTTATGCCGAGCCGCGTCATATTCAGGATATGGATGGCACTGCGGCGGTACTGGCTTCCTTCCTTGGCAGACCCAAACAGGAAATTCTCAAAAAGCTGAACTCCAACAAGAATTTTGTATGGCTGGAACGCAGGCTGCTGCCGGAAAAGGCCCAGCAGATCAAGAATCTGAAACTGCGGGGTGTGGGCTTTGTCGCTGAGACAAAGCGCTTTTATCCTAACCGTGAGATGGCGGCCCATGTGATCGGTTTTACAGGCCTGGATCCGGTGGGGTTGGAGGGGATCGAACGACGATATGACCAGGTGATCCTGGGCAACAGCGGCTATCTGGTTACGGAGCGGGATGCGCTGGGACGTGATGTCAATCTGAAAAAGACGGTGATCAAGGATGCGTCGCCTGGCAAAAACCTTGTACTGACCCTTGATATGAGCATCCAGCATATCGCTGAAAAAGAACTGTCAAAGGCAGTCACCTCCAGCGGTGCTAAACATGGCATCGCCCTGGTAATGGAGCCGCAAACGGGTCGGGTGCTGGCCATGGCCAATTATCCGGCCTTCAACCCCAATGTATATTCCGAATACAGCCAGTCCATTCTGCGTAACCGTGCGGTGGCAGACAGCTTTGAACCGGGATCGACCTTCAAGATCTTTCTGATGGCTGCAGCACTGGAACAGAAGGTGGTCAGGCCGGGGGACACAATAAACTGTGAAAACGGCAGATACAAGATTGCCGACCGGTACATCCATGATACCCACAAGTATGCGCGGCTGACGGTGTCGGATGTGCTCAAGTATTCCAGCAACATCGGTTCGGCCAAGATCGGCAGTCGACTGGGCGACGAACAGCTGTTCAGGTACCTGAGAGGTTTTGGATTCGGCGAGAAGACCGGCATTGACCTGCCAGCTGAATCAAGCGGCAGACTGCGCGACAAGCAGCGCTGGTACGGTGTGGATCTGGCCAATATCGCCTTTGGCCAGGGTGTGTCCACTTCTGCCATCCAGCTGGCCAATGCGGTCTCGGCAGTTGCCAACGGTGGAACCGTGATGAAGCCCTATGTGGTTGAGCGCATACTTGACGACAACGGTAAAGAGGTACAGCGTTTCGAACCGCAGCCGGTCAGACGGATCATCTCGGCTGCCACGGCTGCCACGGTTACCAGAATGATGGAAAGTGTTACAACCGATGGCGGCACTGGTCTCAATGCAGCACTGGATGGCTATCGGGTGGCTGGCAAGACCGGCACGGCCCAGAAGGCGGATCCGGTGACCCGGGGCTATTCTGCCACCAAGCGTACGGCGTCCTTTGTGGGGTTTGTGCCGGCAGAGCAACCCAGGCTGACTATTCTGGTGATTATCGACGAACCCAAGACCAGCCCCTATGGCGGTGTGGTGGCGGCCCCGGCCTTCAAGGCGATTGCATCCGGCGCGCTGGCCTATCTGAAACAGCCGCCCACGGTGGGAGCCGGCAAGGTCGGCAAGGTCAGCCCGGCTGCTGCCAAACCGGCACTGGCGTCTGCGGCAGTGACTGCCAGGGATGGTGTCAGCAGCGATATGGATGCCAGCGGCGGGGTCATGCCGGATTTTCGCGGTATGAGTATGCGCAGGGTCATGAAGGTGATGGAAAAGCAGAATCTGAACATCAGATTGATGGGCAGCGGGCGCGCAACAGAACAGTTTCCGCCGCCAGGCCACAGGATCAACGGAAAAGATGAAGTCTGGATCAGGTTTGCGCCTGCAGCTTGACCTGTAACCTGCCGACTGAGGCGGGTTGTGCCATTTCAGGAGCCATGATGAAACTCGCGGAGCTGATCGGTTCTAACACGGAATACAGTTTGAACGGGGATGGTGCTACGGCGATCACAGCGCTGACCTGTGACTCACGCAAAGTGACACCGGGCACGCTCTTTTTTGCCCTGCGCGGGGCTGCTGCCGATGGGCATGTCTATATTGCGGCCGCCATCAAGGCCGGAGCGGCGGCAGTGGTGCTTGAGGACGCGGATTATGCACCGGCCGGGACGACCTGGGTACAGGTCAGGGAGGGCAGGGCCGCCATGGCGGACATCTCGGCCCGTTTTTTCGGCAGCCCGACCACACAACTGCCGCTGATCGGCATTACCGGCACCAATGGTAAAACCACCACCACCTATCTGATCGAGTCAATCCTCTGTGCATCAGGGATTGAGCCGGCTGTGCTGGGCACGATCAGCTACCGCTTCGGTAACACCGTTCTGGAGGCCTCCCACACTACCCCCGAGTCAACCGAACTGCAGGCCGCCTTCCGTAGGCTGGTGGATGCGGGTGCCAGGGCCTTTGTGATGGAGGTTTCCTCCCACGCCCTGGAGCAGAAACGGGTTGACGGCTGCTGTTTTGATGTGGGCGTGTTCAGCAATCTGACTCGCGACCACCTGGATTACCACGGCACCATGGAGGATTATCTGGCGGCCAAACAGCGCCTGTTTGCGGAATTGCTCAGGCCGACCGCTGCCAAGCCGCACCGCCGTGCGGTTGTGAACCTGGATGACCAGTACGGCGCTGCCATTGCGGCCAGTGCTGCCTGCCCGGTGATCAGCTACGGGGTGGATCATCCGGCTGATGTGCATGTCCGGGACTGGCAACTGAGTGTGGACGGCATCAGCGGTACTCTGGTAACTCCGCAGGGGGAGATGGCGTTTGCATCGGGATTACTGGGGCGCTTCAATCTCTACAATATCCTGGCGGCCGCGTCTGCCTGTATTGCCCTGGGGGTAGCGCCCGAGGCGGTCAGGGTCGGCCTGAATGCGCCGGTCAGGGTGCCGGGCCGGATGGAGCGCGTGGAAAACAACCGTGGCGTGACCCTGCTGGTGGATTATGCCCATACCGGCGATGCGCTGCAGAATGTACTGACCACACTGCACGAGGTGGCGACCGGCCGTATTATCACCGTGTTCGGCTGCGGCGGTGACCGGGATAACGGCAAAAGGCCGATCATGGGCAACATTGCTGCCAAGATGAGCGATCTGGCGGTTGTGACCTCCGATAATCCGCGCAGTGAGGATCCGGCGCTGATCATGGAGCAGATCAAAAGCGGTATCGCAACGGGGCTCAGGGAGTACCGGCCTGAAGAACTGGCCTGCGGATTCAGCGGGAAAGGGTATGTGCTGGTTGAAAACCGGCGCGATGCAATCCGGCTGGCGATCCGTCTGTCTCAGCCGGGGGACATCGTGCTGCTGGCCGGCAAGGGGCATGAAGACTACCAGATTATCGGCACGGTCAAACACCATTTCGATGACCGCGAAGAGGCTGCCGAGGCCTTGAAAGAGGAATGCCAGCATGTTTTCCTGTGAGGAAATAGTCCGCATCACCAAAGGCAGGTTGTCGGGCAGTTTTGACGGCACTGTCAGCGGGGTTTCCACCGATTCCCGTTCAGTAACAGCCGATCAGCTGTTTGTGCCGTTAAAAGGTGAACGCTTCGACGGGCACGATTTTCTGGCCGCAGTGGCAGCGAAGGGGGTCAGGATAGCCCTGGCCGCCGCTAGTGAGATGCACAACCCGGCCTTGCAAGGGTTGCGGTCGATGTCGCTGGTCTTTGTGACCGATACGCTGCAGGCGCTGGGTGATCTGGCTGCCGCTTACAGGCGGCGTTTCCAGATCCCGGTGATCGGGATTACCGGCAGCAACGGCAAGACAACCACCAAGGAGATGCTGGCGGCCATCCTGGAGCAGGGTGAAGCGGGGCTTAAGACCCAGGGCAACCTGAACAACCTGATCGGACTGCCGCAGATGCTTTTCAAGCTGACCCCGTCCCACTACTGGGCTGTGCTGGAGATGGGCATGAGCGAGCCGGGTGAGATTGACCGGCTGGCAGAGATTGCTGCTCCTCGCACGGGTGTTGTGCTGAATGCCTTTCCGGCGCACCTGGAGAGCATGGGGACGGTAGAAGGCGTGGCGCGCGCCAAGGGTGAACTGCTTTTAAGGCTGCCCGCAGATGGCGCTGCCGTTGTTAATGCCGATGACCAGCTGATCGCCATGCAGCCCATGGCCGCAGGCACACGGCGCGTTACCTTTGGATTGGGGGCGGCGGATGTGACTGCCGGTCAAATCGAATCGCTGGGGGTCGATGGTCAGCGCATCCTGCTGCGACTGCCGGATGGGCAGCAGCAGGTGCATCTGAGCGCCTTTGGCAGACACAATGTCTACAATGCGTTGGCGGCCGCTGCAGCGGCCTGGTCGATCGGTATCTCCCTGGAGCAGATCAGCAAGGGGCTTGAAGCGTTTCGCCCATATGACAAGCGCTTCAGGCTGGAACGGGCGGGAGAGTTGTTGCTGATCGATGACAGCTACAACGCCAATCCGGCCTCCATGTCGGCTGCTCTGGAGACCCTGGCCGGGATCAAGGGCGGGCGGCGGGCCTATGTGGCGCTGGGGGACATGCTGGAGCTTGGCTCGGATCAGGTCGAGCTGCATCGCAGGCTGGGAGCACAGGCCGCCAGGGTGGCCGACCGGCTCTATCTGTGCGGGCCACTGGCAGCCTATGCCGCCGAAGCTGCGCGCCTGGCCGGTATGGATGCCGATGCGATCATCTGCACCAGCCAGCATGACGAGATTGTGGTGGATATGGTTGCCCGTGCAGAGGCGGGGGACTTCATCCTGGTCAAGGGATCACGCGGCATGCATATGGAAATGGTGTCAGAAGGTATTCGCTGCGCAATGAAGTAGAGGGGTTTGAGCCCCCAGATTAAATCGGAGAGCTGGCATGCTATATCACATTTTTTATCCACTGGCCTCAGACATCAAGCTCTTCAATATCTTCAAGTATCTGACCTTTCGTACCATCTATGCCATGATCACCGCCCTGGTCGTCTGCTTCATCCTCGGTCCGTGGATCATCCGCATGCTGGAAAAGCTGCAGGCCCGGCAGGTCATTCGTACCGATGGTCCGGAATCCCACCTGCAGAAACAGGGCACACCCACCATGGGCGGCGTGATGATCCTGGCTGCCATAGTATTGCCAACACTGCTGTGGGCCGATCTAGCCAACCGGTTTGTCTGGATCGCCCTGTTTATCACCGTCGGATATGGCCTGATCGGATTTGTGGACGACTACAAGAAGGTGGTGGAGAAAAATACGAAAGGGCTTTCGGCGCGCCAGAAGATGTTCTGGCAGATGCTCTTGGCTGCTTGCGTCGGTCTGCTGCTGTTCAATATGCCCGGGTACAACATGCAACTGTATGTGCCGTTTTTCAAAAACGTCCACCCCGACCTTTCCTTCTGGTACATACCGTTTGCCATGCTGGTGATTGTTGGCGCCAGCAATGCCGTCAACCTGACGGACGGACTGGACGGGCTGGCCATTGGACCGGTCACCATCAATGCGGCCACCTACCTGTTGTTCAGCTACATCGCCGGGCATGCCACCTTGTCGGCGTACCTTCAGATTCCGCGCGTTGTCGGCGCTGGAGAACTGGCGGTGCTGTGCGGCGCCATGGTGGGCGCCGGACTGGGTTTTCTCTGGTTCAACTCCTACCCGGCCGAGGTGTTCATGGGTGACGTGGGCTCGCTGCCGCTGGGCGGCACCCTGGGCACGATCGCCGTGCTGACCAAACAGGAGATCCTGCTGGTGATCGTGGGTGGGGTGTTTGTGGTCGAAGCGTTGTCGGTCATCTTTCAGGTCGGGTCATACAAGTATCGCGGCAAGCGTTTGTTTCGCATGGCGCCGATCCATCACCACTTCGAACTGAAGGGCGTGGCTGAACCGAAGATCATCGTCCGCTTCTGGATCATCACGATCATACTGGCTCTGGTGGCCATATCCACCTTGAAGATGCGCTAAAGTGTTCTTCGTTCAAGAGAGTTTGAGATATCACGCAAAAAGGTTGTCTGCATGGAACTGAAAAACAAGAACATAGTGGTGATGGGGCTGGCCCGGACCGGTGTTTCGGTGGCACGTTTTCTGGCCGGCCGGGGTGCGCGGGTCATCGCGACCGATATGCGCGCTGCCGCGGATCTGGCCGGGGTGCAGGAACAGCTGCGGGGCTGTGACATACGCTGGCGGTTGGGTGGCCATGAAGTGTCCGACTTTCTGAACAGCGAACTGATCGTGGCCTCGCCCGGTGTGCCGATGGACCATCCTCTGCTGGTGCAGGCCAGGGCCGCGGGCAGGGAGATCGTCAGCGAGATCGAACTGGCCGCGCGGTTTATTGCCGCGCCGCTGGCAGCCATCACCGGCACCAATGGCAAGACAACCACGACCACGCTGCTGGGGGAGATGCTCAAGGCCAACGGATTCAGCACCTTTGTGGGTGGCAACATCGGCAATCCCCTGATTGAACTGGTCGAGTCCGGAGAGCAGGTGGAAAGGGTCGCGGTTGAGATCAGCTCATTCCAGATGGAATGGATCAGCACCTTCCGGCCGCGGGTAGCAGCGCTGCTCAATCTGAGCGAAGATCACCTGGACCGCTACGCTACCTACCAGGATTACATCGATGCCAAACTGCGCATATTTGAAAACCAGACCGGGGAGGATTTTGCCGTAGTCAACCGGGATGATGCCCTGGTGTGGCAGCATGCCCAAAAGCTAAAAGCCTGCCTGTTTCCCTTCAGCCGCAAACAGGAGCTGAACGAGGGGATCTTTTCCCGTGCCGGCGAGATCGTTTTCCGTCATGCGGGCGAGGAGTTCCGATTCACGACCGGCAATTTCCGGTTGAAGGGTGTGCACAACCTGGAAAACATCATGGCGGCCATGGCTGCTGCCCTGCTGCTGGGCTGTCGTCCGGCGGAAACCGTGGCGGCGGTTGAGTCATTTGGCGCGCTGCATCATCGTATGGAGTTTGTGCGCGAGGTAAACGGTGTCGGTTATTACGAGGACAGCAAAGCAACCAATGTGGGCAGCGTGGAAAAGGCGTTGGAGAGTTTCGACGATATCACGTTGATTGCAGGCGGCAAGGACAAGGGCGGCTCATATGCACCGCTGGCGGAACTGGTGCAGGAGCGGGTGCGCCATCTGATCCTGATCGGCGAGGCGGCTGAACGGATGCAGGCGGAACTGGGCGGCCTGACCGATACCCGCAGGGCGGAGACACTGGAGGCAGCAGTGGAACTGGCGGCACGGGTTACAGCCCCTGGTGGCACGGTACTCATGTCACCGGCCTGCTCCAGTTTTGACATGTTCCGCGATTATGAGGAACGGGCTGAGAGATTTATTGCAGCAGTAAAAGCATTATAGGGGCGATCGTTGTGATTACCCGGAAACGCCGGAATTCGAAGCCATGAAACTGAACTTCATCAATATCAAGAAGCTGGAAGAATATGACCTGATCATCATGCTGATGGCGATTGCCCTGACATGTTTCGGGGTGGTGATGGTCTATTCCGCTTCATCGGTGATGGCAGACAAGCGTTTCAGCGACGGCTTCTTTTTTCTCAAGCGCCAGGGGCTATTTGCCATCATGGGTTTTGCCGTCATGCTTGTGGTAATGTGCATTGATTACCACCTTTGGAGACGCATGGCAGTGCCGGCCCTGCTGCTCTGTCTGGCCCTTCTGATACTGGTGCTGATACCGGGGATTGGCGGCAAGGCCGGTGGCTCCTCGCGCTGGCTTAAACTGCCCGGTTTCAACCTGCAACCTTCCGAGATGGCCAAACTGGCGCTGATCATGTACATGGCCTATTCGCTGGATAAAAAGGCTGACAAGGTCAAACAATTTGCCTCAGGTATTGTGCCCTACATGATTGTGCTGGCGGTGCTGATCGGCTGTCTGGCGCTGCAGCCTGATCTGGGCGGCGCCCTGACGCTGGTAGCGGTGGCATTCATCATGCTGTTTGCCGCCGGCACGCGGCTGTCCCACATTCTGTCCATGGTGCTTCTGGCCCTGCCGCTATTGATGTACAAGCTGAGCCGCGGCTATCACAAGGGCCGCATGGATGCCTGGGCAGACCCTTGGAGCGATCCGGGCGGCAAAGGATTTCAGATCATCCAGTCCTGGCTGGCACTGGGCACGGGCGGTGTGTTCGGCAATGGCCTTGGGGAGGGAAAACAGAAGCTCTTCTACCTGCCCGAGGCACATACGGATTTCATTCTGGCGGTGATCGGCGAAGAGCTGGGTTTTATCGGCGTGGCGCTGGTGACGGCCATGTTCTTCCTGCTGGTGCAACGCGCCATGCGCATCGCCGTGGCGGCGCCGGACAATTTCGGCCGCTACCTGGCCCTGGGTATTGCGGTACTGTTCGGTATCGAGGCCACTGTCAACATGGGGGTGGTCACCGGGCTGTTTCCCACCAAGGGACTGGCGCTGCCGTTTGTCAGCTACGGCGGCAGTTCGCTGCTGATCAGCCTGTTTGCGGTCGGCATACTGCTGAATATCTCCTCCGGACTGAAGATCGAGCCGATCAGGCTCAAGGAGGGGCAATGAGGCTGATTATTGCCGGCGGCGGCACCGGCGGACATCTGTTTCCCGGCATAGCGGTGGCCGAGGAATTTCTGGCGCGTGATCCGTACAACCAGGTCCTGTTCGTCGGCACGGTCAACGGAATCGAGGCCCGAGTCGTTCCGGCCGCCGGTTACGGGCTGGAGCTGATCTCGGCCGCCGGCATCCGTGGCAAGGGGCTGGTCAGCCAGGCGCAGGGCGCGCTGATGATGGTGAAAGGCTTCTGGCAGTCCCGGCGTATTATAAAGAATTTCCGGCCCGACATGGTGCTGGGGGTGGGCGGTTATGCCTCCCTGCCCATGCTGATGGCGGCGCGCCAGATGGAGGTTCCCTGTTTCATCCACGAACAGAACGCCATACCGGGCAAGACCAACCGCTTGTTGTCACGCATGGCCACGCTGGTGTTTGTGACGGTGGCAGAGTCGGTCGCATATTTCGGTGGTGTCCAGACGCTGTTGACCGGCAATCCCCTCCGGCGGCAGATACTTAATAATCAGGGACACGGGTTGCAGGACGCGGGACCCGCAAAGGATGTTGACGGTCAACGGACTCCGGATAACGGACAGCGGTTTCATCTGTTGGTCTTTGGCGGCAGTCAGGGGGCCCGTGCCATCAACAACGCCATGACGGAGGCCCTGCCCTTTCTGAAGCAGGCCGATATCGGGATCGCCATCACGCACCAGACCGGTGCCAAAGAGGCGGATCAAGTCAGCCAGCGCTATCAGCAGCAGGGAGTTCCGGCGACGGTGACAGCATTCATCGATGATATGGCGGCCGCCTACCGGCAGGCCGATCTGGTGATCTGCCGGGCCGGTGCAACGACAATCGCCGAATTGACCGCCTGTGCCAAGGCGGCCCTGTTCATACCCTTTCCCCATGCCGTTGACGACCACCAGCGGCTGAACGCGGAGGCGCTGGTCAAAAACGGAGCCGGATTCATGCTGCTGGAGCGCGATCTGAGCGGAGTGGTGCTGTCAGAGACCATCATCAGACTTGCCGCAGACAGGGCGCTGCTGCAGAAAACCGGTGAATTGGCCTTTGGCATGGCCCGGCCGGATGCGGCAAAAATAATCGTGGATGCAATGACGGGCCTTGAAAACAGGCGTTCTGCTCACCCTGCCAACTGAGGCAAAAGGGGTTAATCATGTACGGAAAAATTGAAAAGATTCATTTTGTCGGTATAGGCGGCATCGGCATGAGCGGGATTGCCGAGGTGCTCCTGAATCTGGGCTACAAGGTCTCCGGATCAGACCTGCGCAGCTCCGACACGACTGAGCGGCTGGCCTCCATCGGCGGAGAGATTTTCATCGGACACGCTGCCGGCAATATCAATAGCGCCGATGTGGTGGTAATCTCTTCGGCGGTACATGAGGACAACCCGGAGGTGGTCGAGGCCAAGCGCCTGCATGTGCCGGTCATACCCAGGGCGGAGATGCTGTCAGAGCTGATGCGCATGAAATACGGCATTGCCATTGCCGGCACCCACGGCAAGACGACGACAACCTCCATGGCCGCTTCAATCCTGGGCCATGCCGGCATCGACCCGACCATCGTGATCGGCGGCAAGCTGAACGCGATCGGCACCAATGCCAGGCTGGGACAGGGTAAGTTTCTGGTGGCCGAGGCGGATGAATCGGACGGATCATTTCTGGTGCTGTCACCGACCATCGCCGTGGTGACCAATATCGATGCCGACCACCTGGATCACTACCAGGGCGGGATCGGGGAGATCAAGGACACCTTTGTTGAATTCATCAACAAGGTGCCGTTCTACGGCCTGACGGTGCTCTGTCTGGATGACAGGAACATCCGCGAGATCCTGCCGCGGGTAAAGAAACGCTATATCACCTATGGTCTCTCCTCCCAGGCGGACATCCGCGCCACCCATATCAGGCACGACGGCTTCCAGACGACCTTTATGGCCCATTACAAGGGCTATCGACTGGGCGAAATCTCCTTTCCCATGCCCGGTCCCCACAATGTGCTTAACGCCATGGCCTGCATCGGGGTGGCACTGGAGCTGGATGTGCCATTCAGTCTGATCCAGGAAGGTTTTGCCCGATTTGGTGGTGTGGGGCGCCGTTTTACGGTCAAGGGGGAGCCGCAGGGCATTATGGTGGTGGACGACTACGGCCACCACCCGGCCGAGATCAGGGCAACGCTTGCTGCAGCCCGACAGGGCTGGCCGGAACGCCGTATTGTGGCGGCCTTTCAGCCGCACCGCTATACGCGCACACATGAGTTGTTCGATGAGTTTGTAACCGCCTTTTATGATGCCGACCTGCTGGTGCTGACGGATGTCTACGCTGCCGGCGAACAGCCGATTGAAGGGGCTACGGCCGAGCGGATTACGGCGGAGCTACAGCGCCATGGCCAGAAGAATGTCAGTTATGTCGCCGAACGGGAACTGATACCGGAATACCTGGCCGGTGTTGTCCGCGAGGGGGATATCGTCATCACCCTGGGCGCCGGCAATATCTGGCAGCAGGGTGAGGCGCTGGTTAAATTGCTGGAGGCCCAGTCCTGAACGGGCAATTGCAGAACATACGCGGACGGGTGCTGTTTGATGAGCCGATGAGCAGGCATACGTCGCTCAAGGTGGGCGGACCGGCTGACATCTATGCCGTGCCGGAGGACGTCGAGGATCTCAAATATCTGCTGGCCTGGCTGGAAAGCCGGCAGACCGCCTGGATGACCGTCGGTCGCGGCTACAACCTGCTGGTGCGGGACAAGGGGGTGCGTGGCGCGGTCATATCCCTGGAGTACTTCAACCACATCAGCGACCTGGGCGGCGGACTGGTCCGGGCCGAGGCCGGGGCGGACAACCTGTCGGTCGTGCGTTTCGCCCAGACGCTGGGCTTGGGGGGCATCGGCTTCATGTCCGGTATACCCGGCACAGTCGGCGGTGCGATCAGGATGAATGCGGGTGCCTATGGCAGCGGCATTCTTGAAAAGACAGACGCCTTGACCATGCTCAGAAACGGGGTGCTGGACAGGCTCCCGCTGGAGCAGCTGGACTACGGTTATCGTCGCCTTGCGCTGCAGCCGGGTGACATCGTTCTGGCGGCAGATTTCAGGCTGGAGCAACGCAGCGCGGAAGAGACCGAACAGGAGATTCGCAAGGATCTGGAACTGCGCCGATCCAAGCATAATGTGGGTCTGCCCAGCGCCGGCTCGTTCTTTAAAAACCCGGCCGGCCAGGCTGCCTGGCGGCTGATCGACATGGCCGGTTTGCGCGGCGTGCGGGTGGGAGGCGCCCAGGTTTCAGAGGTGCACAGCAATTTCCTGGTCAACTGCGGTGGCGCTACGGCGGCAGATTTTCTGGCATTGTCGGCGCTGGTGAAACAGCGGGTGAACGAGTGCAGTGGGGTACAGTTGGAAGAGGAAGTGCAGATCGTGGGTGAGGAGTGACCATGTCGACGATAAAGGACAGAAGGGTGGCCGTGCTGATGGGCGGCATGTCGGCCGAGCGCGAGGTTTCGCTGAAGAGCGGCCGGGCGGTGTGCCAGGCGCTGCAGGAACGGGGCTATCAGGCGGTGGCCGTTGACGTGGGGCATGACCTGGCCCAGGTGCTGGAGCGTGAAAAGATCGATGCGGCTTTTGTGGCCCTGCATGGCCGATATGGTGAGGATGGCTGCGTGCAGGGGCTGCTGGAGCTGATGCAGATACCCTATAGCGGTTCGGGCGTGCTGGCCAGCGCGCTGGCCATGCACAAGCTGTACAGCAAGCAGACCTTTGGCGCCTGCGGCATTCTGACGGCACCGTTTTGCTGCTTCAGGCGCGGTGAAGCGGTTTTGCTGCAGGGATTGCCATTCGGGCTGCCGGTGGTGGTCAAGCCGGTGCAGGAGGGATCCTCGGTCGGTGTTTCCATCGTCAGGCAGGAGTCCGATCTGGCGGCAGCTGTGGCGGAGGCGTTTGCCCACGACGACGAGATCCTGGTGGAACAGTTTATCAAGGGGCGTGAGGTACAGGTTGGCATACTGGACAACAAGGCGATCGGCGCCATAGAGATCGTGCCCAAGAATGAATTCTATGATTTTGAGGCCAAATACACCGATGGCATGGCGGAACATATCTTTCCGGCCAGGCTGGAGCCCGGCCTGTATCAAAAGGCACAGCAGATCGGTCTGGACGCCCACCGCGCACTGGGTTGCAGCGGCTACAGCCGGGTGGACCTGCTGGTCACAGAATCCGGTGACTGTTATGTGCTGGAAGTCAATACGTTGCCGGGCATGACCGCCTTGAGTCTGCTGCCTGAAATTGCAGCCAAGGGGGCTGGCCTTTCTTTCGGTGAACTGGTGGAGCGGATCATGGAATCCGCAACGCTCAAGGTCAAGGCGGGCTGACGCGCATGAGGGATTTTGCCGCGACAAGGTTTCAGGGTAAAAAGGTGGCCGCCAACCGGGTCAAGGTCAAGCGTGAACCGATCAATTTTGGCAAATACCTGCGCCCGCTGCTGCGAGTTGCGCCGTGGGCCGGGCTGGGGGCGCTGCTGATCGGGGCCGGGGTGTTGGGCTGGCGGGCCGTCACCAGCGTTACGCTGTTCAAGCTGAAGCAGATCGAGGTTTCCAGTGCAAAGCGGCTGACCCGGGAGGAGATTCTGGGGCTGGCCGGTGTGGAGCCGGGGCAGAGCCTTATGCGGCTCAATCTGAAAAATGTGGGCGAACAGGTTGCAAAGAACCCCTGGGTTGACACGGTGCATGTCAGGCGCTTTTATCCGGATGGACTGGCGATCTCGATCACGGAGCGTGAACCGCAGGCGATCGTCAATATGGGTTTTCTGTACTATCTGGATAATAGTGGTCATGTCTTCAAGGTGCTTAACAAGGGAGACCGGCTGGATTACCCGGTGGTGACCGGCTTCAGCGAGGATGAGCTGGGACGTGATCCGCAAGGCACCAAAGAGGCGCTCAAAGCGACCGGAGAACTGCTCAAGGCGCTGCAGGGCAAAGGCGCCTTCATGCTGGCCGAGGTTTCCGAGATTCACTATGACAAGGGCTACGGCTTTACATTGTTTACGGCCTCGGATGCCCTCACGGTCAAGGTCGGCAACGGGGACTTCGATGCCAAGCTGGAACGCCTGTCCAGGATCTATCAGACCCTGATGGCCCAGCGGCCGGCGCTGCACTACATCGATCTTGACTACAGCGACAAGATCATCGTCAAAAAGAGCTGAATGGATTCATATATAACGGCAGGGGGGGCTCATGTCAGCATCCAAGAGAGATACACTGATTGTCGGACTGGATATTGGTACCACAAAAATCTGCGCCATTGTAGGCAGTCTGACCGAGGACGGGATTGATATCGTCGGGATCGGGACCAGTCCGTCCAGCGGCATGCGCAAAGGCGTGGTCATCAATATCGAAAGCACGGTGGGGGCGATCCGCAAGGCGATCAACGAAGCCGAACTGATGGCCGGCTGCGAGATCAAGTCGGTATATGCCGGCATCGCCGGCGGTCATATCAAGGGGGTCAACTCGCAGGGCGTGATCGCCATCAAAAACCGTGAGGTGTCGCCGGAGGATGTGCGCCGGGTGATCGACGCGGCCAAGGCGATTGCCATCCCGATGGATCGTGAGGTGATTCACATCCTGCCCCAGGAATTCATTATCGACGAGCAGGATGGCATCCGCGAACCGCTCGGCATGAGCGGGGTCCGGCTGGAGGCCAAGGTGCATATCGTCACCGGCGCCGTGGCCAGCGCCCAGAATATCGTCAAGTCATGCAACCGTTCCGGCCTGGATGTGGCTGATATCGTGCTGGAGCAGCTGGCTTCTTCGGAGGCGGTGCTGTCGGCTGACGAAAAGGAGCTGGGAGTCTGTCTGGTGGACATCGGCGGAGGCACTACCGATATCGCCGTATTCTCGGAGGGCGCCATCAAGTATACATCGGTGCTGGCCTTGGGAGGCAATCACCTGACCAATGATATTGCTGTCGGGCTGCGCACACCGATGGCCGAAGCGGAAAAAATCAAGCAGAAATACGGCTGCTGCCTGGCCTCGCTGGTCGGCAAGGATGACAAGATCGAGGTGCCCAGCGTGGGTGGCCGTAAGCCGCGTGAGTTGTCGCGCAATGTGCTCTGTGAAATCCTTGGCCCGCGTGTGGAGGAACTGTTCACCCTGGTCAATCGCGAGATCATTAAATCCGGGCTGGAGGACTCGATCGCCTCGGGTGTTGTGCTGACCGGCGGTTCCAGTATTCTGGAAGGGATGCCGGAACTGGCGGAACAGATCTTCAACCTGCCGGTGCGACGGGGCACGCCGCAGAAAATCGGCGGGCTGGTGGATGTGGTTAACTCGCCGGTCTATGCCACCGGCGTGGGTCTGGTGATCTATGGCAGTCGCAATTCTGGCGCCCATGAGTTCCCGGCTGCCAAGGTGGAGAGCCATGTATTTGGATCGGTTTTGGGCAGGATGAAGTCGTGGTTTCATGAATTCTTCTGAGTGTCAGCAACGGCGCCGTTTTTTGCGCTGACAACAGGCCGATTTTGCGTTGTTTTTTTGGGGTGCATTTTTTCCATTTTTTTCTTTGATTCTTGGAAAAAATGCGTTTAAAGTCATGCAGTCAAACTGAGGCGAAAGCACAGCAGAAGGGGGGTAACAGGATGTTTGAATTTGATGAAACCATTGAACAGGGAGCTGTCATCAAGGTCATCGGTGTGGGTGGTGGCGGTGGCAATGCTGTCAACACCATGATAGCAAGTACCATTCACAAGGTGGATTTCATCGTTGCAAACACTGATGCCCAATCGTTGCGGATTTCCAAGGCCCCGGTCAAGATCCAGCTGGGTCGTGAACTGACCAAGGGGCTGGGGGCCGGATCCAAGCCGGAGGTTGGCATGGAGGCGGCTCAGGAAGACCGGGAAAAACTGATGGAATCGATCAAGGGCGCCGATCTGGTGTTCATTGCAGCCGGCATGGGCGGGGGCACTGGCACAGGCGCAGCACCGGTGATCGCCGAAGTGGCCCGTGAATCCGGCACGCTGACGGTTGGCGTGGTTACCAAGCCGTTCACTTATGAGGGCAAGGCCCGCACCGAGCAGGCCGAGCGCGGCATCAATGAGCTAAAGAAACATGTGGACTCGCTGATCATCATCCCCAATGACCGCCTGATCAGCATGGCCACTAAATCCATGTCCCTGTTCGATGCCTTCAAGCCGTCCGACGACGTGCTGCGTCAGGCTGTGCAGGGTATTGCCGAACTGATCACCTCCACCGGCATGATGAATCTGGACTTTGCCGATGTGAAGACGGTCATGAGTGTGCGCGGCATGGCCATGATGGGTATCGGCACCGGCACCGGCGACAACCGTGCGGCAGATGCGGTCAACGGCGCGATCTCCAGCCCGCTGCTGGAAGACAACGACATCTCCGGCGCCAAGGGCGTGCTGGTAAACATCACCGGTTCCGATCAGATGACCATGGATGATTACAATACGGTCAACCGGATCGTACACGAAAAGGTGCATCCCGATGCCAATATCAAGATCGGTGTTGTTCGTGATGACAACCTGGGTGAGACCATCAAGGTCACCGTGATTGCCACCGGTTTTGGCGACAGTTTTGACATCGATCGGGTGCGTGAGGTGCGCAGCAGTGTGTTGCCGATCATCGAGAGGCATGCGCCCGTCAAGAGCCCGCTGGACAAGCCGACCTTCATGCGCGATCGCCAGCAGAGTGAAAACGTGGCGCGTATCCGCCCGACCGTCAGCATCGCAGCGGCCTTTGCCGAGGAAAATGAGGAACAGTACGATATTCCCACCTTCCTGCGCAAGTCGGTGGATTGAACTAGCTGATTCATAAAGTGCAAAAGGGCCCGCTTCCACACAGGAAACGGGCCCTTTTTTGTCTTGAAACCGGCGGCTGTGGATCATGAAGATGGAGACGAACGAAATTCAGCCTTCCCGGTCACTCAGGTTTTCGAAGCGGGTATGTTCGCCAAAGAAGGCCAGATCGACCGTGCCGAGGGCGCCGTTACGCTGCTTGCCGATGATGACCTCGGCATTACGCTCATGGTTGTGGGTGCAGGAGTTGTCACGCTTGCGGCAGGCGTCGCAGTAGACCGCTTCGCGGTAAACGAACATGATGACGTCCGCATCCTGCTCGATGGCGCCTGACTCGCGCAGGTCGCTCATCATCGGGCGCTTGTCGGCGCGTTTTTCCAGTTCACGGTTCAGCTGGGACAGTGCGATTACCGGCACCCCCAGTTCCTTGGCCAGTGCCTTGAGTGAACGTGAGATATCAGAGATCTCCTGCTGGCGTGATTCCACATTGGCCCCGCCGCGCATCAGCTGCAGATAGTCGACGATAATCAGGCCGATGTCATGCTCACTCTTCAGCCGGCGGGCCTTGGACCTCAGCTCCAGTACGGTGATCGCCGGGGTGTCGTCGATAAAGATCTTGGCGTCGTGCAGAATGCCGGCCGCCCGCGTCAGCCGGGGCCAGTCCGAATCCTGGAAGTGGCCGGTGCGCATTTTGCCGAAATCGATCTTGGCGATCGAGGCGAACAGGCGCATGACCAGTTGTTCCTTGCCCATTTCCAGAGAAAAGACCACGGATGGAACCTTGTGCTTGTTGCGTGGATCAGCGCTGGCATATTCGGCGATATTGAGGGCCAGGGTGGTCTTACCCATGGAAGGGCGCGCCGCAATGATGATCAGGTCGCCCGGCTGGAAGCCGGCCGTCATGTGGTCCAGATCGGTATAGCCGGTCGGGGTGCCGGTAATCAGCTCCTTCTTGGCATGCAGGGACTGGAGGATCCGGAAGGTGTCCTTGATAACGTCCTTGACCTGAACGTACTGGGGCCGCAGCTTGTTTTCGGATATCTCGTAGATGTTTTTCTGGGCCTTGTCCAGCAGCTCGTTCACGTCGGCCTGCTCATCGTAGCCCAGTGTGGCAATCTCGGTGGCAACACTGATCAGACGGCGGTTGAGGGCCTTCTCCTTGACGATCTTGCAGTAGTAGGCGATGTTGGCCGCCGTGGGCACATAGTCAACCAGGTTGGTCAGATAGGCGGCCCCGCCGGCCTCCTCCAGTTCTCCCTGCCGCTTGAGGGTGTCTGTCAACGTGATCAGGTCGACCGGTTCACGCTGATCGGAAAGCCGCATCATGGCCTTGAAAATCTTGCGGTGGCTTTCCCGATAAAAATCGTCATCGGTCAGCACCTCCAGCACACGGTTGATGGCGTCATTGTCGATCAGGATGCCGCCCAGAATCGACATCTCGGCCTCCAGGCTCTGGGGGGGCAGTTTGCGCAGGTCGGTACTCATGCGTTTGCTATCTCCTCTGCTTTGCAATGACGGTCTTGATCGCGCTGACCACGTCGGCAGCATCTTCCAGTGTCATCTTCGGAAAAAGAGGCAGTGACAGGATCCGATCGGAGGCATAGCTGGCCACTGGCAGTTGGCTGTCTTCAAAACCGGGCAGCGCGCGGTAGTAAGGGTGGCGGTGGATGGCCCGGTAGTGCAGGCCGGTGCCGATGTTGAGTTTTTTGAGCTCCTCCATGAACTGCATCCGGTCGATGGACAGCTTTTCGATGCGCAGCAGCGGTGTGTACAAATGCCAGGCATGCCGCTGCTGGTAGGGCGCCATGGCCGGCAGCACCAGTTCGCTGATGTCGGCCAGTTCGCGGCTGTAGAACTGGGCGATCTCAGTGCGTTTCAGGATGAAGGCGTCCAGCTTTTCCAACTGGTGGATGCCGATAGCGGCCTGGATGTCCATCATGTTGTACTTGAAGCCGGGCATCAGAATATCGTAGTCCTGGCTGCTGTTGGCCGGGTAGTGTTTCCAGGCCTCGCGGCTGTGTCCGTGGAAGCGGAGCAGGGCCACCTTCTCGGCTACGGCCTCGTCGGCTGTGCAGAACATGCCCCCCTCGCCGGTGGTCATGTTTTTGTTGGGGTGGAAGGAGAAGATTGCCGTCGTGTCCAGTGAGCCGATCCGCTTTCCCTTGTACTCCGCACCGGCGGCGTGGGCGGCGTCTTCGATCACAGTCAGGCCGAACTCCCGGGCCAGTTCGAAGATGCGGTCCATGTCACAGGACTGGCCGGCAAAATGCACCGGTATGATGGCCCTGGTACGGGCGGAAATTTTCTTGCGGATGCTGTCCGGATCGATATTGAGGGTGCCGGGCTCGATGTCGGCCATAACGGGGGTGGCGCCGCTAATCACGATCGTGTTGACGGTCGAGGCAAAGGTCATCGGGGTGGTGATGACCTCGTCACCTGTGCCGATTTTCAGCGCAGGCATGGAGAGGTGCTGCCCGGCAGTGGCCGAACTGAGCGCCAGGGCGTATGGTGCGCCCACATAGGATTTGAAGGCCTCTTCAAAACGCTTGACCTTGGGGCCGGTGGTGATCCAGCCGGATTTAAGCGATTCGACAACTTCGCTGATTTCGGCCTCATCAATGGTGGGGGCGGAGAAGGGTAGCATTGTTGAACGCATATGGGAAAAACTCCTTTGCAGTTTTATCGGTTTGAAACCAGTACGCGCCGGGCGGAATGCACAATCACGCGCGGCTCGGGATGCAGATCCTGTTGCAGTCCTTTCAGTTCATGGGGCTTGAGCATCATCAGCACATGTTCGCTGCTGCCCCACAGGCTGATTATTGCCTGCCGATCCGGAAACCAGGCTGCCTGATCGCCCTGCTGACTACCGAACTCCAGTTCGTCGATTTTGCCGCTGACCATCACCCGGCGCTGCATGTACCAGTTGACGGCCTGCATCGGCCCGAAGGTGATGACCCTCGTGTCGGGGGTTGCCAGTTCGGCAGCTTTCACAGCCAGTTCGCGGGGCGATTCTGATCGGGCGATCGGCCCCATGATCTGCAGCGGCACGATGATTTCAAGCGCAAAGGAGCAGATACAGAGGATCGTGATCAGTGCGGCTGGCTTGCGTGCCGACAGAACCAGGGCGGAGACGCCCTGCGCCAGGAACAGTGCTCCAACAGTAATGCAGGCTGCTGTGGAGAGTTGGGGGGCATGCCGGATGAACTGGTTCAGCGGGTCTTTAAGTTTTGGCATCAGCCCGGACATCAGTGCGGCGGCTTGCGGCAGATAACCATACCCTATGGCGGCGACGCCGACGATGATCAGAACCGTGCCCAGCAGGATGGTGGCGAATCGGGAATCCTCTCCGCGGCTGTGCATGGCCTGGCTGAAACGGTGGGCGATCAGCATGGCCAGCGGAGGGAATATGGGCAGCAGATAGGGAATCAGCTTGGAGCTTGATTTGGAGAAGAACAGGAAGATCAGCAGGCTCCAGACTAGCATGAACAGGCCGGGGTCTCCGTTGTGGAAACGGCGCTCCCGCCACGCCTTGGCCAGCGCAGCGGGTATGTAGAAGGACCAGGGCAGCATGGTGACGGCCAGGATCGGCACAAAAAACCAGAAAGGCTGGTAACGGCCATGAACGGTGCTGGTAAAACGCTCGAAGTGCTCATGGATAAAGAAGAAATGGGGAAACTCGGGATTAGCCAGCGACACGGCGATGAACCAGGGAGCGGCCACGGCCAGAAACAGCAGCGTGCCGCTGAAAAGCCGCATCCGGGCTAAAACGTGCCAGCGTCGTGACAGCAGCAGATAGAAAAAGATGATTCCGCCGGGGAAGACGATGCCGATCAGCCCCTTGGTCAGCACGGCCAGTGCGCAGAAAAAATAGAACAGGTACCAGCCCGATCGGCTTCGGCTGCGGGCCTCCTGACAGGCCGTGACAATGAAGGCGCCCAGTGCGCCGGTCAGGCAGAAGGTTAGCAGCATGTCGGTCAGAATGATGCGCGACTGGAGGACAAAACCGAGCGAGGTGCCAAGGATGAGCGCAGCCAGTATGGCGGTGCGGCGCTGGTATAGCCGGCGCGCGGTCAGATAGGTGGCGAGCACGGTCAGCAGCCCGCTTAGCGCAGAGGGGAGCCGGGCGCTGAATTCACTGGGGCCAAAGAGTTGCATGGCAGCGGCATTGAGCCAGTACAGAAGCGGTGGTTTTTCAAAATACTTGACGTAGTTGAGCGTGGGCGTGATCAGGTCGCCCCTGAGCAGCATTTCGCGGGGGATCTCGGCATAGCGACCCTCGTCGGGATCAATCAGCGGCAGATAGCCTAGAAAGAGCAGAAAGGGAATCCCCAGCACCAGTGCCAGCATCAGCATGTCCGCCAGAACCCCCTCCGAATCCTTATGGCTGTATGACTTGAGATCTCTCATGGTGTGCCAGCCTTTTCGCGGCGCAGCAGGTCAAAACAGGATGCCCCGAAGGGGAGCTGCAGGACGATGCGCTGGTTGGGGTTGGCGGAGCTGATGTGGCTGCCTTCGTTGTCGGCCAGCTGCATTCTGTCGATAATGATCCGGTTTGAGCGCATGGCCGGACCGATGAATTCGATCTCGTCGCCGGTGCAGATGCGGTTGCGCACGCCGATTACTGCCATGCCATCGGCCCGTACCTCTTCCACCAGGCCGACAAACTCGTGGCTGCGGATATAGGCAGAGTGGTAATCCTGTCCAACATTGCGCGGCCTGCCAAACAGGAAACCGGTGGTGTACCCGCGATGGCTGAGCTTGGATAGCTCCTCCATCCATTCCGGCCGCAGGGTATAGTGATCCGGATCAGCCAGGTATGCGTCCAGTGCCTGCCGGTATACGCGCAAAACCGAGGCCACATAGTTGATCCCTTTCATGCGACCCTCGATCTTGAGTGACGCGGCGCCGCTGGAGATGATTTCCGGCAGGTGTTCCAGCAGACAGAGGTCGCGCGAATTAAAGATGAAGGTGCCGTTCTGGTCCTCCATGACCGGGAAATATTCACCAGGGCGCTGCTCCTCGACCAGGTGGTAGTTCCAGCGGCAGGGGTGGGCGCATTCGCCCCGGTTGGCGTCCCGGCCGGTCATGGCGCTGGAAAGCAGGCAGCGGCCGGAATATGAGATGCACAGTGCCCCGTGCACAAACACCTCCAGCTCCATGCCGGTGCGTTGCGCGGTTTCGGCGATGTCAGGCAGGCTTGTTTCCCGTGCCAGATTGATGCGGGATATGCCCTGGCGCTGCCAGAAACGGACACTGCGCCAGTTGGTAGTGTTGGCCTGGGTTGAAAGGTGCAGCGGCCGTTCCGGAGAGATCTCCCGGACCAGATCGATCACGCCGGGATCAGCTACGATATAGGCGTCAAAAGGGAAGGCTGCGATCTGATTCAGGTACTGTTCCAACTGTGCCAGTGAATCGTTGTGAGGGTAGCTGTTAACGGTCAGGTAAGCCTTTACACCACGGGTATGGCAGTAATCCAGGGCGGCCGGCATCTCGTCGGTGGTAAAGTTGTCCGCCAGATTGCGCAGACCGAAGTTGCTGCCGCCCAGGTAAACGGCGTCCGCGCCGTAATGGATGGCAGTTTTTAATTTTTCCATGTTGCCTGCCGGCGCAAGCAGTTCCGGTTTTTTCATTGGTTGGATACCATTAATGGTCTGTGCTCAAACCATTTGATCTTTAAGCGAATACATTTCGAAGGTGGCTCTGGATACTGGCGCGAAATACTAGCATATCGCGCAAACCATTTAAACTTTAAAAGGCAGCTTTCGCTTGACAAATCGGGTGACAACGCTTTAATTGTAAAAAATATTTGATAATCGGGGGAAATATGAGCTTCGCCTTCCGTTTTTCCGTATGCGCCCTGTTGTGTCTGGTTCTGGCAGGCTGCGCCGCAAACGACCTGGTGGTCAAGCGGCAGGCCGAGGCGGATGCCAAAATCGAGCGCCTTCTGCAGAACGAAAAGCTGAATATGCAGAACTTAAATGAGCTGACCGTACAATCAAGACTGCTGGATGAACAGACCAGAAAATCTGCCGCACGGCTGGATGAACTTCAGGCGGAGCTGCAGCAGTTGCGGAGGGCCCATCTGGAGCTGCAGGCGCGTCTGGACAGCAATGCGCGCCAGAAGGAGGTTCAGAAGATTGAGCTTGTCAATCAGGAGCCGCCGGTCAGGGGCAAGGACAGTGGTCCGCCGCAGGCCTATCTCAAGGCGTTTGGTCTTTATAGCGCCAATAATTTCAGTGCTGCCATCGAGGCCTTCGAGGCCTTTATCAAACAATCCCCGCGTAGTGACTATGTTGCCAATGCCCATTACTGGATCGGTGAATGCTATTACAGCCAATCCAATCTGCCCAAGGCCATGGCCAGTTTCAGTAAAACGGCCGACACATATCCCCGCAGCCCCAAGGCCCCTGATGCGCTGCTCAAGCTTGGCTACACGCTGTCAGCCATGAAGGAAAAGGAAAAGGCCAGGGGGGTGTTCGAATCGATCATCAGAAAGTATCCCGGTAGCATGGCTGCCGGCAAGGCGCGGGAAAGGCTGATGTCGAAGTAGGAGCAGAGGCCGGTAACCGTTGCTGCTGCGTCATTTCTCATGCATGGACATGAATAGAATAGACCGAATCTGACTACAGAGGTGTGAGCCATGAAGACAAGATTGACAACGTTACTGTTGCTACTGCTGACCTGTCTGCCAACCGGTTTTCTGCTGGCCGCGGAACAGGAAGATGCGCCCGTATATGTGGTGAAACGCGGTGATACGCTCTGGGGTATATCGGAACGTTTTATCAAGGATCCCTACTACTGGCCCAACCTCTGGTCGGGTAACCAGGAAATCACCAACCCGCATTTCATCTACCCCGGGCAGAAGCTGCGGATCTTTCCTGACCGCATCGAGGTAGTGCCTGTCGAGGAAGCAGTGGCCCAGAAGGCTGTGGCCACAAAGGCCGAGGTCGTCAAGCAGCAGGTGGCTGAGGAGCAGCGGTTTGCCATCCGGGGCAGCGAGGGCTACCTTTTGGAAAACGGTGACAGGCCTTTCGGCACGGTTGTCGGGGTGCAGCATGACCGTATCCTGGCCGGCAGTGATGACATCGTGTTTACCGATATTGGCACTACGCACGGCGCCAAGGGCGGGGATTGCTTCTCCATATTCAGCGACAGTGGCGCCATCAGTCATCCTGTCAGTAATGTGATCATGGGGCGCAAGATCATCCCGCTCGGCACACTGCAGCTTACAGATATGGAAAAGAACGCCTCCCGCGGGATAATCACCCGCAACTTCAAGGAGACGGTCCCCGGTTCACTGCTGATGCCCTATCGTGATGTCCGCCGCGAGGTGACGCTCAAGAAGGCCTCCCGCGAACTGAAGGGCTATATCATCGAGAGCAACAGCGGCATGCAGGTGCTGGCTGCCGGAGATATCGTCTATATCGACCTGGGCAGCCTGCATGGTGCGGAAGCGGGTAACATGCTCTACATTGTCCGTGACGTCAAGGTGGACAGCAAGAATGCTGTCGGTCGTGTTGGTCGTTTACCTCAGGAACTGCTGGGGGCTTTGGTGATTCTGGAAACCGGCAAGAAAACCGCCACAGCCCTGATCGTCAAGAGCATCGATGCGATCTACAAGGGTGATAAACTGATCAGCCAGACCAGGTGATACAGATTGATGTCTAAAAACTGACCGGCCCCGTGGGCCGGTTTTTTTTTGACAGGCAAGATGGTCATGACCAGGGGAGGGGCCTTGAAGCTGTTTGAGGATGGGAACGAGGAATACTACTGGATCGGCCTCAAGTCGGTTGCCGGGGTGGGCAACGTAACCTTTCGGCGCCTGCTGGAACGTTTTAATACCCCCGGTGCGGCGCTGAAGGCCTCTGCGGAGGAATTGCTTGCAGTCAGGGGTGTGACACAAGGCGTGGTGGACGGCATCCGCAGTCAGGCCTGGCAGTGCTTCAGCGAGGAAGAATGCCGCCGGATTGCCGCCAAACATGTGCGTCTGGTGACATTTGTTTCAGAGGAATACCCCAAATCCTTGTTTGAGATCCCTGATCCGCCACCGATGCTGTATGTGCGCGGCCGGCTTGCTCAGGGGGCGCCGGCGGTAGCTATTGTGGGATCGCGGCGCGCCACCCACTATGGCATCACGACCACCGGCCAGTTGGCCGAGTCGCTTGCCCGGCATGGCGTCAACGTTGTTTCGGGCATGGCGCGCGGCATAGATACGGCGGCCCACAAGGGAGCATTGCTTGCGGGCGGCACGACAACCGCGGTGCTGGGGTGCGGCATCGACCGGGTTTATCCGCCGGAGAATCGCCAACTGTTCGAAGATACCGCCCAAAGCGGCTGCCTGGTCAGCGAATTTCCGCTGGGCACGCTGCCGCTGGCGGAGAATTTTCCGCGCCGCAACCGCATCATCAGCGGGCTTTCTCGGGGGGTGCTGGTGGTG
>DAONZY010000027.1:0-31779 GCA_035407085.1 Deltaproteobacteria bacterium
GCCCCCCCGGCCCGCACACCCTTGATCAAGCCAATGCCGTCCAGATTGGGCATGTTCAGGTCGGTGATCAGCATATCGATCTTGCTGGCGGCAAGTTTGTTAAGCGCATCCTTGCCATCCACCGCCTCAATCACTTCGTAGCCGTTTTGCTTGAGCGTGAAACTGACCATCTGCCGCACGCTGGCCGAATCATCGGCTGTCATGATTACCTTTGGCATGTCTTGCCTCCTCCAAACCACAAACAGGGCTCACCTTTGTTATAACTGCACTGGCTCGCAACATGTGCGCCGATGGAGCAATTAAAGCGCTCCACACACTCCGGCAGTTTGAAATCCAATACCAGTTGTCCGCCGCCCGCAGCGGCTGTCCGGCAGGCCGAGCAGATCACCTGCATGATGGTCAGATCAACATGTTCCAGCCGATCCAACTCCAGCCTAACCAGCTTGACACCGGAAATGGCATCAGCCAGCACTGATTGCAACTCTGTGGCGTTTTCAATGGATAAGGCCCCGGAAAGGGTTACATTGATAGTTGTGCCATCAGCAGTAAGAGAACTGGTTATATTTTCTAGGCTCATGGCCATCTCCGTTCAGCTAAAACAGATCAACATTATCTCCAAACCCGGAGTCCTGTGCCTGATTGTTTTTGACCGCGCCAGCCGGTAAAACCGCAACGGCAGCCTCACCGTTCCGATTCCTGACAACTGTCTCATGAATATTGCGTTCACTCTGCATAGTATAGCGTTCCTCCATATGTCGAAGGTTTTCGACAAATTCACTGCTGGCCGGCACGATCTCTCGCGCCTCGGACACTATCCGCTGCAGAATGCCGAATACTTCGCTGGAGATGTCGGAAAACCTGTCATGCACCTGGATGCTGCCGGTCACCTGGCCGATACTCTGGCTCAACCCGGTCACCTGGCCACCCAGGGAGGACAGGTGCGCATACAGTTTCTCGTTCATATCCGACAGTTCCCCAAGGATATCCCTCAGATCCCCTTCCATGACCGCAATCCGGGCTGAAACCTCCCCGGATTCCTGTTCGTTATCACAAAGCATGTGACCGGTCACATCCCTGACTTCCATCAGGGTCTTTGAAACCGCTTCGGTCTGGATTACGGCATCCAGTGAAAGCCGCTTGATTGCTTCGGCCAGCACACCGAGCGCCGCCCCTTCCATGCCGGTATGGGCCGCCATGATCTGGGAATTAAGGGCAATCAGGTCGATCTCGCTGCCAATCTCTTCAATATCCTCAACAAAGGCGGATATCTCGCCGATCGTCTCCGCAACCTTCTGCATGGTAGCCGTCAGTTCACGATCAGTGTCGGCACACTTGGAAAGCACTTCGGTAACCGTGTGCATGCCGCTTTTGATGTCCTCCACAAAGGATCTGCCGCTGGTACTGTCGCCACTGACAACAGTGATGGTCTGTTCAGCCAGTACCGCCTGTTTGTCTGCAATTGCCCGCAGGTTTTCAATGATGGCCAGCACGGCGCTGTTAAGCTCAGACGAGGAATGCCGCAGCTGCGCCTCCTGCAGCTCACAGACATCGCCCACCTCGGTAATGACGACGGCCGGCACATCCGCCTGTTCAGGGTCTCCAAGATCGGATGTTACCCGCTGCAGGGCTTCGATAACATGCTCCACCTGCTGTCTGGTAATATCATGGGCCTGCATGGATGAAACCACCTCGCCGATATTGGCTGAGACCTCGTCGGAAACCATGGCTGCCATCGAGCCGAACTGTGAACAGTTGTCGTTAACCAAAACCAGTTCAGCAACACTGGCAGAAATGTTCCTGAAGATCTGGCTAACCTCCTGATCCTGTGAAACACCGGCCGCTTGCACCAGAACAAGGTTGTCCCTGATCATGTCGCCCAGTTCATGGCAATGTCCCAGGATGCTGGCAGATTTGTCATTAACCAGGTGGGACAGCCGTTCCACATCCATGGCCAATGTCAGAAAGCCAAGTCCTTTCTCTCCGATTCGGGAGCTTTCAATCTTGGTTGAGATCCCCAGCATGCGCAGCGTTTTATACATCTTGTGAAATCCTGCCAGAGGCTGCTCCGTCTGCCCCAGCAGACCGGATATGCGCTCCAGTATGGCGCAGCTCTCATTACACTGGCTGCGGGCCGAAGTCAGATAGCTGTCCATGTCGGACATCATGCCGCGCAGGCGTTCCAACAGGGATTGCACCAGTTCACCGGAGACATTCTCCAGCAGATGGTTGGACATGCTGTTGATATCCACCGACTGCTGATAAAACTCCTGCAGTCGTGAACCGATCTGAAGGAAGTCTTCTTCAGTGGTCCCGGCCAAAAGCTTCAGGGAATCAATGGCAGAAGCAATATCAGAGCGCCAGTTGACAGGCGGGATCACTGTTTCGACAGGCCCCTTGCTAACGGTCTGGTTATCGTTGGTCAGCGGCTTTTCCATTGGTGTCCTTGTGGGGTTCAGGGGTTGTTTTTGATCAGGCCGAGCTGCATGAGTTCGTTAACCAGTTTCTGACGACTGAGCGGCTTGACGATATAAGCCGTGGCTCCGACCCGGTAAAATGATTGAAAAACCGTATGAGGGTCATCCAGCGCGGTCAGCATGATGACACGCACCTCAAGGTTCTGCGGAATCTCCATGCCTTTTTCAAGCTCGCGGATGCGCCGCAGGGCCTCGATGCCATTGACACCAGGCATCATGATATCCATGCATATCAGGTCATAGGGATGCTTGCCTTCATGGGCCAGACGAAAAGAGGTGACCGCTTCTTCACCGTTAACGGCAATATCACAGTCAAAATAGGATGAAAGATGTTCTTTGAGAATGCGGCGAGAGATAAAATCGTCTTCGACTATCAGGCACTTCACGCAGACCTCCTGTTCAGGCCATATCCAGCCTCATCAGAAAAATGAAACAGCTTCCCCTGCCCAGTTCACTCTCGACCCAGAGACTGCCGTTTAAAAGCATGGCGATTTGCCTGGCGATGCTCAGGCCCAGTCCGGCGCCGCCATAATGTCTGGTCATGGCGCCATCCACCTGGAAAAACGGTTCGAAGATATGCTCGACCTGATCGGCCGGAATGCCGATACCGCTGTCACAGACACTGATTCGGATTGCCTCGTGCATGCCATCAAAGTTGACAGTTGAGACACTTATGCGGACATGGCCATTGTCCGTAAACTTGAGGGCATTGTTCAGCAGTATATCCAGTAGCAGTGACAACTGCTCACCGTCTGATCTGATGCAGGCCGGCACCTCGGGCGCCACCTCACACTCAAAATGAAGCCCCTTCATGGAAAATCGTTCCCTGAATCGTTCCATTGTTCCGGCAACCAGTTCATGCAGGTCAATGGCCGTCCAGTTGGCCTTCTCCAGGTGACAGGCGCCGGTTGCAAAACTTATCAGCCGATCGATCAATTCAACCATATTGTCGGCCGACATGCGCGCAAGCTGAACAAATTCGCGCTGACTGCCGTCCAGTTCACTTCCATCAAGCAGTTCCAGGGCGCCGATTACGCCATTCATCGGAGTGCGCATCTCATGGGTGATATTGGACATGAATTCGGATTTTTTGCTGTCGGCCCTGATCATCTGCTGACGGGCCACATCCAGTTTTTCCAGGGCATGGTGCAGTTCGGCTGTCCGCCGGATCACCGTGGCCTCCAACTCCTCCTGATAATTCTTTTCCAGTTTTTTAAGCCGGTTGAACTTGATTGCCCTGTCTGTGACCCGACAGAGGTACTCCATGTCAACCGGCTTGTGAATCAGGTCGTAAGCGCCCCTTTTGATCACATCTACTGCAATTTCAATCTGGGACAGCCCGGTCAGCAGGATCACCGGCACATCAGGCAGACTCTGATGGACCCTGTCCATGAACGAGATGCCATCCTCTCCCGGCATGACCACATCGGTAATGATGACATCGAAGGCCTGACCGGCCATATTTTCGTAGGCCTCGTCAGTACTACTGGCCGTGGTCACCTCGTAGTCACAGTTTTTCAACCGCATGGCCACAACATACAGCCAGGTAGGCTCATCATCGATGACCAGAACACGTGGCAAAACCTTATCGCCCGTTTTCTCGTTCTGCTGTGACATATCCATAACGGTAGTCCTGTGGGGGCTGCCTGGTTAACTCCAGGTTTACTGCTTGAAATCCTTGATGGTTGAAATCACATAATCACGCTGGGCAGCATCCTTCTGATGGCAGCCGAAACATGTGCTTGCCGGATCCAGTCCGCTTGGCTTGCCGTCGGCGCCATAACCGGCAAAAGTCCATCCACCGGTACTCTTTTCCTTTTTATTCTTACGCATCATCACGATCATACTTTTTGCACCGGCAACTGTTGTGCCGGGTTTGATATTGAAGTTCTCGATGATAATGGTGCTGCCTTCCGGAAAACGGTTGCCGGCCTTATATCCCTTGACGGCCTTTTTATCTGCATAGATATAGTGAACGCCGTAAAACAGTGACTTCTTGTCGGATTCGATCTTGCGTGTGCTTTTTTTCCAGGAATGATACCCCTTGGGTAGCGGGGGCTGTGAAGCGCCAAATACACTGACTGAAGCGAACATGGTTACGATCATCATTACAGCGGGGTACAGAAGAAAACGCATCTTTAAATCTCCATTCATTGGGTGGGGTAAACTGCCAGAAACTATATCACCATTTTTTTCCTGTCACGCAACGCAAACCGTTTTTAAAATTTATGCAGCAGCTCGCAATTCAACCGGCAGACTGGTCAGACATAGCATGGAACAAATCGTATACCGACCGTGCACACATGTTTTTCTCCACCATTGTAAAGCTGAAAACAATAGCAATTCCATCTCCATTGACCTGGCCTGCAGATTGAGGTACTTTATGCTACTAATATCCTTTTGGAGCATTTTGATGGCACGTCCTTCCTGGGATCAATACTTCATCGACATTACCCGTCTGGTAGCCACCAGATCCACCTGCCTGCGCCGTCAGGTTGGTGCGTTGCTTGTCAAGGATCGTAACATACTGGCAACCGGCTACAACGGTGTTCCATCAGGCATCACGCACTGTGCAGACACCGGCTGCCTGCGCGAAAAGCTGGCTGTCCCTTCCGGTGAGCGCCATGAACTCTGCCGGGGCTTGCACGCCGAGCAGAACGCCATCATCCAGGCTGCCAGGCACGGCACCAATATAGACGGGGCAACACTTTACTGCACAACCATGCCTTGTATCATCTGCACCAAGATGCTGATCAACGCCGGCATCAGGCGGGTTGTATACAGCGAGGGATATGCGGATGATCTGGCCCGGGAAATGATATCGGAATCAGGCATCGATGTGGTTCATTTCAGCAACGATAACACAGGAGATACTCCATGAAATGCCCGTTCTGCTCAAATCCGGACAGCAAGGTAATCGACTCGCGCCCGGACAAGGGAGGCACCGCCATCCGCAGGCGACGCGAATGCGAGCAGTGCGCCAAGCGCTTCACTACCCATGAACGTATCGAAGACATACTGCCACAGGTCTGTAAAAAGGATGGCCGGCGGGAGCCATTCGACCGTATGAAGATTATCTCCGGCATCAAGAAGGCCTGCGAAAAGCGCCCTATCCCTGTCGAAGAGATAGAACGCATGGTTGACCGCCTGGAGTCCCGCATGCAGGAGATGGGCGAAAAGGAAGTATCCACAACCCAGATCGGTGAATGGCTGATGAAGGAACTGCACAGTATGGATGAAGTAGCCTATGTGCGTTTTGCCTCTGTTTACCGTTCCTTCCGTGATATCGGAGAGTTCATGCAGGAACTGCAGGAACTGCTAAAAAAATGACCAACAACTTAAAATATATGAAACGCGCCTTGAAGCTGGCAGCAAAAGGCTTGGGCAAAACCTCGCCCAACCCGGCAGTTGGCTGTGTGATCGTCAGGGATGGTCTGGTTACAGGCGAAGGTTGGCACATGAAGGCCGGTGCGCCGCATGCCGAGATTAACGCCTTGGAAAAAGCCGGCGACACAGCCCGCGGAGCCGATGTCTACGTTACCCTGGAACCATGCTGTCACACAGGAAAAACCCCGCCCTGCACCGAGGCACTGATAAATGCAGGGGTCAGACGTGTCTTTGCAGGCATGCGGGATCCCAATCCCAAGGTAAGCGGCAAGGGACTGGCAGCACTGGAAGCAGCCGGCATCCAGGTTGTCTGCGGCCTGATGGAAGATGAATGCCATGAGTTGAACCGCCCCTTCATCAAACACATCACCAGCGGCTTTCCATATGTTACTTACAAATTTGCCATGACCCTGGACGGCAACATCGCCACAGTCACCGGCCAGTCCCGCTGGATCAGTTGTGAAGAATCCAGAAAACGGGTCCACAAGATGAGGGCCCAGACTGACGCTGTAATGGTGGGAGTAGATACCATCCTGGCAGATAATCCTGAACTGACCGTACGGCATGTGCGCGGCAGAAACCCGCTGCGGATCATTGTAGACAGCCGTCTGAGAACACCGGAGAGTGTCAAGGTACTCAGCGGCCCGCTGGCGGTGAAGACAATCATCGCCACAACCGAATCCAACCCGCGAGTCCATCTGCGCTACACCCAGCAAGGAGCCACCGTACTGGTATGCAAGGAAGACAACGGGCGCGTATCCATGCAGGACATGCTTTACAAGCTCGGGCAGATGGGGATTCAGTCCATATTGCTGGAGGGGGGCAGCCACCTTGCCGGAGAACTGCTGCAACAAAGCCTGGTAGACGACCTGGTCTTTTTCGTGGCGCCGAAGATCATCGGCAGCAACGGATTCGCCCCATTTACACTAATGGGCATAACCAGCATGGAACAGGCGCTGAAACTTGTATTCACTGATGTTTCCAGAAGCGGTGACGACCTTTTGATCCACGCCAGACCAGAGGTGACATGTTCACAGGCCTGATTGAAGATATCGGCAGGGTTAGAGCCCTGGCAAGACGTGGGGAAGCTGGTGTCCTGCAGGTAGAAACCTCCCTGCCCCTGACGGAAATCGCCTGTGGTGACTCCGTTGCGGTCAACGGGATCTGCCTTACCGTTGTCAGGATCCATGCCTCCGGCCTCAGTTTCGATGTTTCACCGGAAACCATGCTATGTTCCACACTCGGGCACCTGCGCACCGGTCAGCACGTCAACCTGGAGCGCGCCATGCGTTTGGGTGACCGTCTGGGTGGACACATAGTGACCGGCCATATCGACTGCACCGCCAGGCTGTCCAATGTAAGTGAGACATCTGGAAACCGCGTCATGGAATTCTCGCTGCCGCATGAACATCTACGGCTGCTGGTTACAAAGGGGTCAGTTGCAATCAACGGTACAAGCTTGACCATCAACGCAGTCACCGCTTCCGGTTTTTCCATTAACCTGATCCCGCTGACCCAGACCAAGACCAACCTGTCGCTGCTAAAAGCAGGCGACGAGGTAAACATTGAAACCGATATCATCGGAAAATATGTGGAGCGGCTGATCCAACCCTGGAAACCTTCCGGCGGCCTCACAATCAAGGCACTGGCGGAAAACGGTTTTATATAGCAACCACTCCCGTCATCACGCCACAAAGCTCAAACCACAATAATCAGGAGACAATCCATGTCCGTAGCAAGTATAGAAGAGGCAATTGAAGATATCCGCCAGGGTAAGATGGTCATCTTGGTCGATGATGAAGACCGTGAAAATGAAGGGGATCTGACCATGGCCGCCGAGGCTGTCACCCCGGAAGCAATCAATTTCATGGCCAAATATGGCCGTGGGCTGATCTGCCTGACCCTGACCCCGGAAAAATGTGACGCCCTTGGTCTGAAACCGATGGTACGTGACAACAAGTCACCTTTCGAAACCGCCTTCACTATCTCCATCGAGGCCAGGGAAGGCGTAACCACAGGCATCTCGGCCGCTGACCGGTCACACACCATCCTGACCGCCGTGGCAGACAACGCCAGCGATGAAGACCTGGTCAGCCCGGGGCACATATTCCCCTTGCGGGCTCGCAAAGGTGGCGTTCTGGTGCGGCTCGGACAGACTGAAGGGTCGGTTGATCTGGCCAGACTGGCTGGTCTGAAACCGGCCGGAGTGATCTGTGAAATCATGAATGACGACGGCACCATGGCACGCATGCCGGAATTGAAGGTGTTCGCCAAGGAACATGGCATCAAAATCTGCACCATTGCCGATCTGGTTGCTTACCGGCTCAATAACGAGCGTCTGGTTCGCAAGGTGGCTGAGGCCCAGTTGCCATCCTATTACGGCGGCGAATGGCGCGTGATTGCGTTCGAAAACGATATCGACCACCTGGAACATATTGCACTGATCAAGGGTGAGTTCGGGAAGGATGAGCCGGTGCTGGTGCGCATGCACTCCGAATGCCTGACAGGGGATGTGCTCGGCAGCCAACGCTGCGACTGCGGAGACCAGCTACATTGCGCCATGGAAAGAATTGCTCTGGAAGGAACAGGTGTGATCGTTTATCTGCGCCAGGAGGGACGCGGCATCGGGCTGCACAACAAGATTAAGGCCTACGAACTGCAGGACAAGGGGCTGGACACGGTCGAGGCCAACCTGAAACTGGGCTTCAAGGCCGATATGCGAGACTACGGGATTGGCGCCCAGATATTGCTGACGCTCGGAATCAGCAAAATCAAGCTGCTGACCAACAATCCCAAAAAGCTGGTCGGTTTGCAAGGATACGGTATTGACATTGTTGAGCGCGTATCAATTGAAACCGGATCCACGGATTCGAACCGGGACTACCTGCGAACCAAGCGCGAGAAAATGGGCCATCTGCTGGAGAACATCGAGTGAAAATCTTGCTGCACACCTGCTGCGCTCCGTGCAGCATCTATCCGCTGGAACAGATGCGCTCCAGCGGACATGAGGTAACCGGATACTTCTATAACCACAACATCCACCCCTACCTGGAATACCAGAAGCGCAAGGAGACGCTGCGTCAGTTTTCGGAACAGGTGACGTTGCCCATGCTGTATCGCGACGATTACGACCTGGAGGGTTTTCTGGCCGCAGTAGCTGATAACCCCACCCAGCGCTGCAGTTACTGTTACGCCTCCAGACTGAATGCAACGGCCGCCGTGGCAGCGGAATCGGGCTTCAAGGCGTTCAGCACCTCGCTACTTTACAGCAGATATCAGCGCCATGATGAAATCAGAGAACTGGGAGATCAACTGGCTCGTCAATACGGCATCGAGTTTTATTATGAGGACTTCCGTAAGGGATGGCAGGAAGGCATCCGCATCTCCAAGGAAATGGGCCTGTACCGTCAGCAGTACTGCGGATGTATATACAGTGAGAAGGACCGCTACCATCGCAAAGCAAAAAGCTGATCAGTTTCCGTATGGAAACTGTGTGGCTTCAAGCCCGGCCCAAGCCGGACAACAGCGGATCAGAAACAAAAAAACCTGTGTTGCCACAGGTTTTTTTGTGAGTTATGCATCTAAAAACTGATCAGGAGTGAATCGCGTTGACAGGACAAGCGTCCACGCAACCCCCGCAGTCAATGCATGTATCGGCGTCGATCACATGTTTGCCGCCCTGCTCGCTGATAGCATTTACTGGGCAGACATCATCACATGCACCGCAATTGATGCAATCGTCATTAATTGAATGTGCCACGGTTTCACCTCCGATAAAAATTATCAAGCCTTACCCAACTGGGTTTATTTTTTCTATCACACACCAAAAGCAATTGTCCAGCAAAGAAAATATAATCCTGTTTCACAACCACTTCCAGCAACAGCAAGGCTTCAGCTCCAGGCATCGCAGCCTGTCATCCGGCCCGCCATCGAAACCTGCAGACCTGGTTGCAAGCCTCGCTCTCCATGCCTTTTGGAATAACTCTTCCGACCGCAAATCAAGTTGTGTTTCCGATCATCACCAAAAACATTCAAGACAACCGGATAACAGATTCGGCTGCCTGACAGGCATCGCCTTTCGGTAACCAGCAAGTAACACTATTCATACCTGCCACAGGCATGTCATATGCATTTCTATTTCCAGCACAAACAGAGGAACAAATAGCTTGAACTGCAGACTGGTTATACTGTAATAGTACAGCGTTATATTTGCGGGCATACCGCATTATTATGCAAATCTCGCCGACCACGGCATCAGGAGCATCAAAATGATTATTCTCGCGTTAAACTGTGGCAGCTCTTCCGTCAAATATCAGCTCTTCAACTGGGAGAAGATGGAGGTTGTTGCAAAAGGTATGGTGGAACGGGTCATTATCGGCGGTTCGTTCATCGAGCACGAAGTGCCGGGCCGGGACATCTTTCGCGATGAACACGACTGCCCCAACCACGAGGCTGCCATTGATCTGATCATCAAGACCGTTACCAATCCCGCTGTCGGGGTGCTTGGCAATGTTAACGAAATATCCGTAGTTGGCCACCGGGTTGTACACGGTGGAGAGCTGTTCACCTGCTCGGTGAAGATCGACAACAATGTGCTTGAGGCGATAAAATCGGTCAAGGATCTGGCCCCACTGCACAACCCGCCCAACATCGAGGGGATTCAGGCCACAACCCATCTGCTGCCGAATGTGCCGCAGGTTGCGGTTTTTGACACCGCCTTCCACCAGACCATGCCGCAAAAAGCCTACCTGTATGCCCTGCCCTACGAATGGTACGAAAACTACAAGGTACGCCGTTACGGTTTCCACGGCACCTCGCACCTGTATGTATCCAAGCGCGCCGCCGCATTGCTTGGCAAAAAATCCGCCGACTGCAATCTGATCACGCTCCATATCGGCAACGGTGTATCCCACTGCGCAATCAAAAACGGCATCTCAGTGGACACATCCATGGGACTGACACCTTTGGAGGGTGCCGTCATGGGTACCCGCTGCGGCGACATCGATCCAGCCATACCCATGTTCATCATGCAGAAAGAGCATCTCTCAGCCAGCGAGATGGAAAACATCCTTAACAAAAAAAGCGGCCTGATGGGCATTACCGGGCGCTATACCGACCGCCGGGACGTGATCGAGAACGCCCAAAAAGGCGACATGCGCTGCCAGTTGGCCATCGAAATTGAAGCCTACCGCATAAAAAAATACATTGGCGCTTACATGGCGGCCATTGGCCGGGTGGATGCGATCGTGTTCACAGCAGGTGTGGGCGAGATGAGTGTGGAGATACGTGAAAAGGTGCTGGAAGGGTTGGAGCACATGGGCATCATCCTTGACAAGCAACGCAACAACGTCAGGACACGCAAGAAGGAAACGCTGATCACAACCGACGATTCACCGGTCAAGGCCTTTGTGATCCCCACCGATGAGGAACTGGCCATCACTGAGGCCTGCGCCGCCATACTCAACGGCACCTACTCGGATCATATGCACTTTGAATACACCTTCTCCAAACCGGATTTTGAAAGAAAATAGTAAATAGTAAATAGTAAATGGGGACTGGGGACTGGGGACTGGGGACTGGTGATTGGCAAAGGCTTTTACCGGTTCCGGTCCCGAGTCCCTGATCACTGCCTTTAAGTTCCCCGTTATTTCTTCCCCGTACCCAGTTCTTCTTTCAGCCCCTCGATAACCGCCTTGACTTCGGAAATCATTTCGGCCGCCTTTGGAGATCGCTCATATTTCAGATAGGTCTCAAAATAGTGTACAGCGTCCTGTAAACGTTCCTGATCCATGCAGATACTGCCCAAGGCAAGGTAGGCCATGCTGAAGGCAGGATCAAGACGAATCGCCTGCAGGCACTCTTCCTCGGCCTCTTCCAGTTCCTCCAGATCATAATACAGCTCACCCAGATTGTAGTGCCCGGCCGGGTCGTCCGGATCAACCTCCACCCCCTTGCGATAGGCATCCACCGCCCCTTCCACATCTTCCCTGCCATACAGGGCATCCCCCAAAGCGTTCCAGGCAAAGGCATTATTCGGATCGGCAGCCAGGGCCTTTTGAAAACATTCAATGGCCTGTTCCGGCTTGTCCTGGCTGTTATACACTAGCCCGATGCTGACCAGCGCATCCCCGTCTCCCTGATCAAGTTCGCACACCTTGCGATAACACTGAATGGCCTCTTCATGACTGCCAGCCTCAAACAGCAGATCTCCCAGGGTCGTAAGTCCTTCAATATCTTCTGGTGCATGTTTCAGCCCCCGACGATAGCAGTCAATGGCAGCATCCACATCCCCCTTTTCTGCCAGGGCATCCCCAAGATAGAACAGGCCGTCACTCTGATCAGGATATTGTTCACAGTACCCCTTCAGCAGCGTAACCGCGCTGTCAGTCTCGCCCGCCTCAAGCAGATCGATCCCTTTCACCAGCTTTTCGTTCAATGAATTGTCTCCCATCCTGCACCCCCGTTACGTTATCCCCGAATATGACCGCAAGGATAGCAGACCCCGGGCTGGAATACCACAGCTATCAATTGTCGAAAACCATACTGTGACTTCATCCGTATCAACGCCCCCTGATGCCGGATAATCTCTCCAAACTGCGAATTTGCAAAAGCCGTGATATACTTTTCCAACGAATAAATCCTTGGTCTAAAGGGTCATTGCATGGGGAAAATCCATAAATACAGATCAATTTTCCTCATGTGCCTGGTTTTGCTCTGCGCTGCCGCATGCCCATTGCAGGTCAGCGCACATCCGGAATCACTTGTCAAATTGGGCCTGACGCCCACAGAACAGCAATGGCTGCGCCAGCACCCGCAAATCCGGGTGGGTATCATGAATGGCTGGCCGCCTCTTAATTATGTGGATAAAAGCGGTCAGCCGCGCGGCATCGGTGTCGATTATGTCAACATGATCAACAAAAGACTGGGCGGCGCGCTCATCGTTGTGCCGGCACCTTTCAAGGAAAACTACGACCGGGCGCTCAACAGACAGCTTGATGCCCTGATGGATATCACCCATAAACCTGAGCGCGAAAAGCTGTTCACCTTCACCAAATCCTACATAACCATCCCGCATGTCATAGTCGGCCGCAAGGGAGAAACGTACTATAATACAGAAGCCGACCTTGCCGAAAAGACCATCGCCCTGGAGCGCGGCTTCCATAACGTCACATATTTCAGCAGCAAATTCCCCAAGATCAAAATAAAGGAATATGGATCAACTTCTGAGGCCCTGGATGCCGTCTCCAGGGGTGAAGCAGATGCGTATGCCGGCAACCGTGCGGTGGTGGTGCATCTTATCCACAAAGAGCTGCTCAATAACCTGAAATTGATGGGCAAGCTGCTGGGGGCCAAGTCCGAGCTTCAGTTTGGTGTCATGAAAAACCAGCCACACCTGGCGTCAATCCTTGACAAGGTTCTGGCCTCGATCACACCGGAAGAAGAGCGGGCAATTCACAAGAAGTGGCTTGAAGAAAGCATGCCGGCAGTAACCTTGACAGCCAGTGAAAGGGCATGGCTCAAGGCCCACCCGGTTATAAGGGTTGCATCGGAACCGGCCTGGGCCCCAATCGAATTTCGGGATGAAAGCGGGGTTCCGCAAGGGCTTGCCATGGATTATCTACATAAGCTCGAGGAATTGCTTGGCATTCGTTTTGACATTGCCAGATCCATGAGTTGGCCGGAGATGATTGAAAGCGTAGAACGCCATGAACTCGACATGTTCTCCAGCGTAACTAAAACGGACAAACGGGTGGGTTTTGTCTCCTTCAGCAATGCGTACCTCTCGTTGCCGATCGGTATTTTCACACGGCAAGATGCCCGATACATCAGTTCAATGAAAGAGCTGACCGACAAGAAAATTGCCGTTGTCGAAGGACATGCCGCTGAAGAGCTCCTGAGATCGAACTACCCTGATTTGCAGATCGTTACCTGCAAGACGGTGTATGATGCGCTGCAAAATCTATCCCGCGGCGAATCAGACGCGTTTGTCGATAGCACCATAACCGCCGGCTATTATCTTGCGAGACTGGGTGATCGCAATATCAAGCTGGCAGGCGAGATCCCCCACCGTTATGAACTATCCATGGCGGTTCGCAATGACTGGCCGGAGTTCGTCGGCATTTTGAACAAAGCGCTCAGGGCCATCCCCGAGTCCGATGAAAATGCCATTTACACAAAATGGGTATCGTTGAAACTTGAAAAAGGGGTTGATTACAGACTGCTCTGGCAGGTTATCGGCGGAGCATTGGCTGTGGTTGCGCTCTTTGCCTACTGGAACTGGCGGTTGGGCAAGGAAATCAACATCCGCAAACATGCCGAAGCGCAGTTGCAGGCCAGGCAGGATGACCTGGAGCAGCTATTGAAAGAACGCACCAGCTATGCGCAGGAGCTTGAACAAGCCAAAGAACGTGCTGAAGCAGCCGACAGGCTTAAATCGGCCTTTCTGTCAGCCATGTCCCATGAGTTGCGCACTCCGCTTAACTCCATTATCGGCTTCACGGGCATATTGCTGCAGGGACTGGGAGGCTCGCTCAATGATGAGCAGACCAAACAGATGACCATAGTCAAAAACAGCGCCAAACACCTTTTATCACTGGTCAGCGATGTGCTGGATCTGTCCAAGATTGAAGCCGAACAACTCACCGTGGAGATGGAAACATTCAGCCTTCAGGGGGCAATTGCCAAAGTAGTGCAGACCGTGCGGCCCCTGGCAGAGAAAAAGGGGCTTGAGATTGCGCTGGATATCGCTGAAGACGTGGATCATGTGGTTGCCGATGAGCGCAGAGTGGAGCAGATCCTGCTCAATCTGCTCAGCAATGCGGTCAAGTTCACGGAACAAGGGGGTATCTCAGTCAGTTGCAAGCGTGAGGCAGGGCACTATCTGACAACCGTAACTGATACCGGCATCGGCATAAAGAGTGAAGACCTTGGCCATCTATTCAAGCCTTTCCGACAGTTGAACACAGGCCTCAGCCGCAAATACTAAGGCACAGGGCTAGGTCTCTCCATCTGTATGCGGCTGGCCGGACTGATGGGGGGCAAGGTTGGCGTCAAGAGCGAGTACGGCAAGGGCAGCACCTTCTGGTTCACACTGCCGCTCGAGACCGGCAAAGAAACTCCAGAGGATATCAAAACTGAAGATTAACAGGCTTCTGGGCTAAGGAATCAACCATGTTGACAATTACAAAGCAACCAACATGCATATCCACTCCAGCAATTCTGGGCGCTTGCATATCCACAGGACGTTTTGCGCTCTTTGTCATACTGATGCTGGTCTGCTTTGCTGTTCCTGCCGCAGATGCAGACACAAGAACCGTTAGAGTAGGCGTCTATGAAAATGCACCCAAGGTATTCACATCAGACGCAGGCAAACCTTCTGGTATTTTCATCGACGTCATCGAGCATATAGCAAAGTCAGAAGGCTGGCAGCTGCGATATGTCTCCGGCACCTGGGCAGAGGGGCTGGATCGCCTTTCAAAAGGTAAAATCGATCTGATGCCAGACGTGGCTTACACCTCGGAACGGGAAAAACAGTACACCTTTCACAAGATCCCGGTTCTGGCCGTCTGGTCCCAGGTGTATGCGCCCAAAGGCAGCGGAATCCAGTCCATACTGGACCTGAATGGAAAACGGATAACAGCCCTGGAAAATACGATCCAACTTGAGACATTTACACGACTGACAAACAGCTTCGGGCTGAAAATCACCCTGATTCCTGTGCCGGATTATAAAACCGGTTTCAAGATGATTGCTACTGGCAAAGCGGATGCCGGACTCACCAACCGACTATACGGATTAATGCATGCAAGAAAGGCGGGACTAGAAGACACACCTGTCATGTTTGATCCCGCCCCGTTCTATTTTGCAGCCCCCAAAAACGCTTCCGGCAAATTGCCGGAGATCATCGACCATCATCTTTCGGAAATGAAAAAGAACCCCCACTCAGCGTACTATGCCGCCATGAAACGATGGACCTCGGAGGATGTGAAGTTCAAGCTGCCGCTATGGATGCAAATAGCCGGGACAATTATGGGGGTTGTGCTGTTGATGAGCCTGATCGGAAGCTTTGTTCTCAAGCACCAGGTAAATGCGCGTACCCGGGAGCTGAAGCTGATCAATCAGGAAATGGAACAGCGCATCGATGAACGTACCGCTTCTTTGCGGGAGACAAACGACAAATTACGCGCAGCACTGGATGATCTGGCCATTGCCAAGGAACGTGCAGAAGCGGCTGACCAGATCAAATCGGCATTTCTCGCCAACATGAGCCATGAACTGCGCACCCCCCTGAATTCAATCATCGGTTTTACAGGCATACTGCTGCAAGGCCTGGGTGGCCCGATCAACGAAGAGCAGACCAAGCAGCTCACCATGGTTAAGAACAGCGCCAATCACCTCTTGTCCCTGATCAGCGACATCCTGGACATATCCAAGATCGAGGCAGGCCAACTGAAAGTAGCCACGGAGACATTCAGCCTGCAGGAGTCGATTGTCAAGGTGGTTCAGACCGTGCGCCCCCTGGCAGAGAAAAAGGGGCTTGAGCTGTCTGCTGATGTTGCGGTAAACGTAGGCACGGTTTGCGCTGATCAGCGCCGGGTAGAGCAGATCCTGCTCAACTTGCTCAGCAATGCGATCAAATTTACGGATCAGGGCGGCATTTCAGTCCGCTGCAAGCCGGAGACCGGATATTATGTGATATCAGTGAGCGACACCGGCATCGGCATCAAGGATGAAGACATGAATAATCTGTTCAAACCCTTTCTCCAGCTTGATTCCGGCTTGAGCCGCAAGTACGAGGGCACCGGACTCGGACTTTCCATTTGTAAAAGGTTGGTAGAGATGATGGGAGGCAGCATTTGGGGTGAAAGCAGACCGGAAAAGGGCAGCAGATTTGTATTTACTCTTCCGATTGAAAGGAATCAGGCATGAAAAAGAAGATCCTGTACATTGAGGATAACGAGCAAAATCTGTATCTGGTCAGATTCATTCTGGAGAAGCATGGTTATGAAGTATGCGCCGCCATGGATGGACAGGAGGGAATCAACAGCGCAGCAGCTGTAAAGCCGGATCTGATCCTGCTCGACATCCAGCTGCCGCTCATGGATGGATATGCCGTTGCGCAACAATTAAGAGCCAATTCAGATCTGTCGGCCATCCCGATTGTTGCACTGACTTCATACGCCATGGCGGGTGATCGTGAAAAGGCACTGGCTGCGGGGTGCAACGGATACATTGAAAAGCCGATCAATCCGGATACATTCATGCAGCAGGTTGAACAGCATTTTCAGTCATGCGGCTAACGGGGAGACAGACCATATGCAAACCATACTGATTGTTGATGATATTGCAGATAATCTGTATTTTCTTGAATCGCTCCTGAAGGGAAACGGATTTGAGGTGCGCTCCGCCGCAAACGGCGCGGAAGCGCTCGAATCTGCCAGAAACGCTCCGCCGAGTCTGATCATATCCGACATTCTGATGCCTGTTATGGATGGATACATGCTCTGCCGGGAATGGCGAAAAGATGATCGTCTCAAACTGATACCTTTCATGTTTTACACCGCCACCTTTGTTGAAAAAAAGGATGAGCAGTTGGCTTTAAGCCTCGGCGCCGATCGTTTCATCATCAAGCCGCAGGAACCGGAGTTCCTGATGGCAATCATCAGGGATCTGCTTGCAGCTTCCAACGCCAAGGCCGAAATGTATCAATCCGGAAATGAAAAAGAACTGCTTGCCGGATATAATGAAGCGCTGTTTCGCAAACTTGAGAAGAAGATGGCTGACCTGGAGAAGATCAACCGGGAACTACTGGAAAGTGAGCAGAATTTCAGGCAGTTTGTTATGCAGTGCCCGATTCCCATCGCCATCAGTGATCTCCAGGGCAACATGGAGCTTCTAAACAGCAGATTCGTGGAGATCCTGGGGTTTACCCTGGAGGACATTCCGCATACCGATGCCTGGTGGCTTAAGGCCTATCCCGACCCGGTCTACCGGAAGGAAGTGTCTGAAGCGTGGCAGCAGGCCACGGAAAATGCTCTTCGAGATGGCGGGGCGATTCATTGCGAAGATGAGTACAATGTGACCAGCAAGGACGGAACGCCCCGCACTATGGAGATTTTTGGCGCACCAATCGCAAAAAGACTCATGGTGATCCTGAACGACATCACCGGGCGCAGGCAGGCAGAAAAGGAACGAACCCAGTTGCAGACCCAGATGATCCAACAGGACAAAATGGCATCAATTGGCCAGCTGGCTGCTGGCGTTGTTCACGAAATCAACAGCCCGGTCAGCTTCATAAAAAGCAATCTTGACGTACTGTCAAAACACATCGAAAAACTGAAACAATATTTCCATGAATCAGATGCCGTGCTAAAAAAGCATTGTGATCTGGAAGCGATCAACAACCTGGCAACGTTACAAAAAAATCTCCGTCTGGATCATGTTACAAGCGGCCTGGATGAACTATTGTCAGACTGTTCGGACGGTATAGATCGGATCATCAAAATTACCCAAGGGTTGAAATTGCTTTCCTACCGCGACTCGCAGGAGGTAAAGCCGGCGGATATCAACACCTGTTTTGACACGGTCATAAGGATTATACGGAGCGAGATCCGCTACGTTGCAGCTCTGAAAAAGGAATATGGAGAGCTGCCACTTGTCAACTGCAATTCACAGCAGATCAGCCAGGTAATGATGAACCTGCTGGTTAATGCGGCCCATGCCATTGAAGGGTATGGAGAGATTGTCATCCGTACCTGGGCGGAAGGGGAGCAGGTATGTTTCTCCATCGCTGATTCGGGTTGCGGCATCGCTCCGGAAAACATCAGCAAGGTATTTGATGCATTTTTCACTACCAAGGAGATTGGAAAAGGCACAGGACTGGGACTTTCCATAAGTAACGACATCATCAAAAAACATGGCGGCACGATAACCGTGACAAGCGAGGTTGGCCAGGGCTCGACATTTACTGTCAGACTCCCGGTGGATAACCAGGAGCAGACAACCACAGTACCACAAGCTGTATGACAAATTCTGCCTGCCACAAACACTAGTCGCCCCATCATGTTTCCGCCAACACCAGCGCACCCTGCTCAAGCAAAGCCGTTTTTAGGTTCAATTAACGCGCAAAATTAGTTGCTTTCTCTGACAGCGTTTAGTATATCTTTGCATTACTTTTGCTTTTGCATGCATTTTTTGGGGTCAGAAAGGCAGCATCATGTCAATGTTGGACAAAATCAGGGTTTTTACCGGCAACTCTAATCCGGAACTGGCACAGAACATCTGCAAATGCCTGGGCATCCCGCTGGGAACCGCCAAGGTACGCAATTTCTCGGATGGCGAAATCATGGTCGAAATCGGGGAAAACGTGCGTGGCAGGGATGTCTATGTGATTCAGTCAACCTGTGAACCGACCAACAACAACCTGATGGAACTGCTGATCATGATCGACGCACTGAAACGTGCATCTGCCGAAACAATCACCGCCGTCATGCCCTACTACGGCTATGCCAGACAGGACCGTAAGGCCGCACCACGCACCCCCATCACCGCCAAACTGGTGGCAGACCTGTTGACCACCGCAGGCACGGACCGGGTTGTCACCATCGACCTGCACGCAGGGCAAATACAGGGCTTTTTCAACATCCCGGTCGACAACCTCTACGCCGCACCGGTCATTCTCAACCACCTCAAAAACCGCTTCGACGGCGAACCGATGGTGATGGTCAGCCCGGATGCCGGCGGTACCGAACGCGCCCGTGCCTTTGCCAAACGGCTGGGCTGCACCCTGGCCGTGATTGACAAGCGCCGAACAGGGCCCAACGTGGCCGAGATCATGCATCTGATCGGCGACGTGCGCGGCAAGATTGCCGTACTGTTGGACGACATGGTCGATACAGCCGGCACCCTGACTCTGGCTGCCAAAGCTCTCAAAGACAATGGCGCCAAATCAGTCTATGCCTGTGCCACCCACGGTGTTCTGTCCGGCCCGGCGATTGAGCGCATCAACAACTCCGATATAGAGGAGCTGGTTCTTACCGACACCGTACCGCTCGGCAGCAAACAGGCCATGACAACCAAAATCCATACCATCACGGTGGCCGATCTCTTGGCCGAATCGATCAAGCGCATACACGAAGACGAATCGGTCAGCTCGCTGTTTGTGTGATTTGCAAAATACCAGTCTAAATCTTAAATAGTTCAGGGTGGGCCTGGCCCGCCACTAACAGTGGAGGAACATATGCAACAGAAACAGATGAATGTGGAACTCAGATCAAAAGCCGGCAAAGGCGTCAGCCGCAAACTGCGGCAGGCCGAGATGGTACCGGGTGTTGTTTACGGCAAAGGCATGGATCCGATGCCAATAAGTGTCAAGTACCGCGACCTTCAGGCCGCCATGGCCGGCGCAGGCGGTCAGAACAACCTGATCACACTGCTCGGCGGCGGCAGCCTGGACAAGTCCATGGCCATCATTGCAGACATTCAGCGTGACGCTGTCAAAGGCACATACAAGCACATTGACCTGCACCGGGTGAACATGAACGAAAAAGTGCGCCTGACCGTGCCGGTTCAGCTCAAGGGCACAGCAATCGGTGTCAAGGAAGGCGGCCTGCTTGACTTCGCCCACCACGAACTGCATGTGGAATGCCTGCCAGCAGATATTCCGGATCATATCGAAATTGACATCACCGATCTGGCCATTGCCCACTCGATCCATGTGGAAGAGATCAAGCTGCCGGCTGGCGTAAAGGTGCTGGACAACCCCCGCACCCCGGTAGTCGGTGTCCTCGGCCGCGCCAAGGAAGAAGCTGCTGTTGCTGAAGAGGCATAAACAGCCCTTTTGAACTGATCATACAATGAGCACTTATATCATAGCGGGGCTGGGCAATCCCGGCCCCCAATATCAATGGACCCGCCATAACGCGGGTTTCCTTTTTTTGGACCGCATCGCTCACCTGGAAAACATCGCCATCAACCGCAAGAATTTTTCCGGGCTGACAGGCGAATGGAACCTCCACGGCCACCGGCTGGTGTTGCTTAAACCGCAGACATTCATGAACCTGTCGGGACGTTCTGTCATGCAGGCCCTACAGTTCTACAAGCTGCCGCTCTCGCACCTGGTCGTCGTGCATGACGAGTTGGATCTGCCCTTCGGGACGGTCCGTTTCAAACAGGGAGGCGGCAATGGCGGGCACAACGGCCTGAAATCCATCAGCGAACAGCTGGGCAAGGCTGATTTTCTGCGCATGCGCATCGGTATCGGCAAACCTGCCCACGGCGACACGGTTAACTATGTGCTGGGCAACATCCCGCCAGACCAGATGGAGGTCATGTCAAAGGTGCTGGACGGCGGGCTGGACATGCTGGAGATGATGCTGGAAGCAGGACTGCCCAAGGCCATGAGCCTGTTTAATAGCAGGAACTTTCTGGATTAGTCTGATTGCCACAGAGGACACAGAGAGCACAGAGAAAGTCCTTTGTGGATTTTAGGAACTCACCCTACTCCCGGGCTAAAAACGTCCCAGATGTTGTAACACCTTAAAAATGAAGTACTCACTTTAATAAAAGTTTTTTAAAACCACTCCGTGTCCTCGGTGACCTCTGTGGCGAAAGGTAACAGATTATGGGTTTCAACTGCGGTATCGTCGGCCTCCCCAACGTGGGTAAGTCCACCATCTTCAACGCACTAACTTCGGCCGGGGCCGAGTCGGCCAACTACCCCTTCTGCACCATCGATCCCAACGTCGGCATCGTTCAGGTCCCTGATCCGCGCATGGATCAGCTCTCCGCAATTGTCAACCCGCAGCGGGTTCAAAACACCACCATCGAGTTCGTCGACATCGCCGGTCTGGTAAAAGGCGCCAGCGCCGGAGAAGGGCTGGGCAACCAGTTCCTTGGCCACATCCGCAGCGTAGACGCCATAGTCCACGTCGTGCGCTGTTTTGATGACGAAAACGTCGTCCATGTCCATGGCCAGGTATCCCCGGCATCAGACATTGAAGTCATCTGCACCGAACTGGGCCTCTCCGATCTGGATACGGTGGAAAAAAAGTTTCAGCGCATAGACAAGGCATCGCGCGGAGGTGACAAAAAGCTCAAGGACGAAGCCGATTTTTACAAAAAGGTCAGGGAACTGCTTAACACCGGCACGAGCATCCGCGGCTGCGCAGAAAACGAGGACGAGCGCCTCTGGATGCGCGACCTGCACCTGCTGACCGACAAACCTGTGCTGTATGTGGCCAATGTTTCCGAGGACGACCTGGCAGGAGAGCACCCCTTCGTGGCCCAGGTCAGGGAAATCGCCGCCGGTGAAGGGGCCGGCGTCGTAACCATCTGCGGCAAACTGGAAGCGGAAATCGCCGAACTGGATGGTGAGGAGAAACTGGCCTTTCTGCAGGACATGGGACTGGAGGAGCCGGGGCTGGACCGTCTGATCCGCAGCGGCTATGAACTGCTGGGGCTGATCACCTACTTCACCGCCGGGGTGAAAGAGGTACGCGCCTGGACCATCGTCAAGGGCACCAAGGCGCCACAGGCCGCAGGCGTGATCCACACCGATTTTGAGAAAGGCTTCATCCGCGCTGAAGTCATCGGCTTCGACGACTACATCGCTTGCAACGGCGAGACAGGCGCCAAGGAAAAAGGACTGATGCGGCTAGAAGGCAAGGAATACGTTGTCAAGGATGGTGACGTCATGCACTTCCGCTTCAACGTCTGACTTTTTCTTTTCCACACACGACCAAGCCCCCGTCATCACAGCCGACGGGGGCTTTTCATTTCAGATTCTTCCGTAAATTGCGCGCAATCAATCAGCCGCCGATTGGGATTTAATATTTACTCTCCTCCAAGGAAAACGTATATTTTCGGGCAAAATTGCAACGAGTCCACATTTAGAACCGCATCGTCGCGCCTTGTCAAACATGAGAACTGTTTACGCCTCGCCCCGTTTCTTTAACACCCATATTTACCCTCACCCGGAGAACACCCATGTCTGCGACCAAACACCCGCCAGCAAAATATCAGCCGAAAGGGCTTACCATTCTTTACGAGGACCGGGACATCATCGTGGTTGAGAAACCGTGCGGCCTGCTGACGATAGGGACCAACCGGGATAAATCCAGAACAGTGCATACCATTCTGAACGAGTACGTTCGCAAAGGTGATCATCGTTCCCGCAACCGGGTCTACATCGTCCACCGTCTGGACCGTGAGACATCAGGTATCCTGATACTTGCCAAAAATGAAGCTGCCAAGATGCATCTGCAGGAACACTGGCAGGAAACCGACAAACGCTATCTGACAGTGGTTCATGGCACGCTTGGAGAGAAAAACGGGATGATCAGCAGTTACCTGGCCGAGAACAGCGCTTTCAGGGTTTATTCGACCGGTGATCCGGCGCTGGGGAAGTTATCCCATACCGAGTATGCCGTCATAAAAGAGGCCAGGGGCTTCAGTCTGCTGGAAATTCACTTACTGACGGGTCGCAAGCACCAGATACGCGTACACCTGTCGGAGAAGAACCACCCCGTGGTCGGAGACAGTAAATACGGCAAGGGCAATGATGCCCATGGCACCCTGGCGCTGCATGCCCGGTCGATTTCGTTCAAGCACCCCGTCAGCGGTAAGCAGCTGAACTTTGAGACCCGTATTCCTGACTATTTCACACGCTTGGTCGGCAGTATCGAAAAGTAATGCATCGTTGTCACCACACCTTTGGCAAGCAACAATCTGACCTTGCTGATGAAATTGAACATTACGTAGAATTCAAGTCAAGGCAAGCTGCATCCCTCTAAGGGGCTTGATGCAGAAAAAACAACGATCGATCCAGGCTAATCCGCTAGACGGTCTATCTCTGAGCAGCCCATCGACCGCACACCTTCCAGCGGATAGGGTATCCCCAGATAGCGGTATTTGATCTCGCCCATGCTGTGGTAGGGCAGCAGCTCGATCCGCTCCAGATTCTTGAAACTGCGGGCTTTCTCATGCACCCGGCGCAGGTGCTCCACACCGTCGGTCATACCGGGAATGACCACATGTCGGATCCAGAGCTTGACTCCGCTCTGCCTCAGGGCCTCTTCGAAGTCCTGCATGGGCTGCAGGTTTTCAACCCCGCAGATACCCATGATCCCCTCCGCATCCACATGTTTGATATCCAGCAGCACCAGATCGGTCAGAGCGAGAATATTCCCGTACATCCCCCGCCCAAACCCGGAGGTGTCCACGGCGGTGTGGATTCCTTCCCGACGGGCCCGCGACAGCAGTTCCAGCAGAAACTCCGGCTGCTGCAGCGGCTCGCCGCCTGAACAGGTCAATCCCCCGCCGTTGCGGCGAAAATAAGGCTTGAAGCGTTTGACCCGGTCGATCAGCTCCACAGCTTCGGCCAACGTCCCCTGACTGAAATCCCAGGTGTCCGGATTGTGGCAGTATACACAGCGCAGCGGGCACCCCTGAAAGAAGATCACGCAGCGGGTGCCAGGCCCGTCCACAAAGCTGGCGGATTCAAAAGAATGAATTCTACCGGTCATGGCACCATTCGATCCCTTGTCATTCAGCATCCGCAAGCATTTAACCCGTCATGGAACGTCCTGCTGATTACCTCCAGCTTCTGCTCCCTGGTGAGACGGTTGAAATGTACCGCATAACCGGAAACGCGAATGGTCAGATTGGGATATTTTTCGGGATGGTCAACCGCATCCTCCAGCATAGCCCGATCCAGCACATTCACGTTGAGGTGATGGGCACCCTGACTGAAGTAGCCATCCAGCACCGCGACCAGGTTCTCCACCCGGCCCTCCTGTTCCCTACCCAGCCCTTCCGGGATCATGGTAAAGGTATTGGAAATGCCGTCCTGACAGACACTGCCATAGGGCAGCTTGGCTACCGAATTAAGCGAGGCCAGCGCACCGCTGACATCACGGCCATGCATCGGATTGGCACCCGGCGCAAAGGCGATACCCGCCTCCCGGCCGTCTGGAGTGGGGCCGGTCTTCTTGCCGTAGACCACATTGGAAGTGATCGTCAGCACCGACAGTGTCGGGCGGGCATCCCGGTACATGCGGTGTTTATTCAGCTCATCCATGAATTTGCCGACGATCTCCACGGCAATGGAGTCGGCCCGGTTGTCATCGTTACCGTACATGGGATAGCTGCCTGTGATCTCAAATCCGGCCGAAACCGCCGCGGGATCCTTCAGCCGCACCGTTGCATGGCGGATGGCGCTGAGAGAATCGGTCACCACCGACAGACCGGCCACGCCAAAGGCGGCCAGACGTTCCACGATTGTGTCATGCAGCGCCATTTCAGCACTCTCATAGGCGTATTTGTCGTGCATGTAGTGGATAATATTGATGGCATCCACATAATGCCTGACCACATACTCCAGCACCTTGAAGAAATTGGCCCTGACCTGTTCACTGTCCAGTATGCCGTTGCTGCCAAGCTTGCTGATGCCCGGCACAACCAGTTCCCCGGTGATCTCGTCACATCCGCCGTTAATGGCGTACAACAGGGACTTGGCCAGATTGCACCTGGCGCCAAAAAACTGCATCTGCTTACCCAGTTGCATGGCCGAAACGCAGCAGGCGATGGCATAATCATCGCCGTAGATCGGCCGCATCAGATCATCATTCTCATACTGGATGGCATCGGTCTCAATGGAGATGCGGGCACAGTAGCGTTTGAAGGGCTCCGGCAGGCTTTCCGACCAGAGGATGGTCAGGTTTGGCTCCGGCGCCGGTGACAGATTGATCAGTGTATGCAGCAACCGGTATGATGTTTTGGTAACCATGCTGCGGCCATCTTCGGCCATACCGCCAATTGACTCGGTCACCCAGTTGGGATCGCCGGCAAACAGTTCGTTGTATTCCGGAGTCCGCAGATGACGCACCAGCCTGAGCTTGATCACAAAATGATCGATCAGCTCCTGTATCTCCTGTTCGGTGATCAGGCCAGCAGCCAGATCACGTTCAAAATAGATATCCAGGAACGCGCCACAGCGCCCCAGCGACATGGCTGCGCCATTACTTTCCTTAACCGCAGCCAGATAGCCCATATAAAGCGCCTGCACCGCTTCTCGTGACGTAGCGGCCGGCCGGGACACGTCAACCCCGTAGGTCTTGGCCATCGCCCTGATCTCGCCCAATGCATGGATCTGCTCGGCCACCTCTTCACGCAACCGGATCAGCTCTTCCGTCATATCACCAGTCAGTAGCGTCCTCCGGTCACGTTCCTTCTGCTCGACCAGAAAATCGACGCCATACAACGCCACCCGGCGATAGTCGCCGATGATCCGCCCGCGGCCATATGCATCCGGCAAGCCGGTTAAAAGGCCGACCTTGCGGAACAGCCTGATCTCGTCGGTATAGACATCAAAGACACCCTGATTATGGGTCTTTCTGATCGGACCAAAGACCTCGCTGATATGTGCATCCAGCTTGAAACCGTAAGCATTGACCGCCTCGGCCGCCATCCTGATGCCGCCATAGGGATTGACCATCCTTTTCAGCGGCGCGTCGGTCTGCAGACCGACTATTACCTCGTTCTCCCGGTCGATATAACCAGGGCTGAAGCTGTTGATGCCGGAGACCTTCTCCGTGTCCACATCCAGCACACCACGCTTCAGTTCCTGGGACATCAACTCCTGGCATGTGCCCCAGACTGCCTCTGTCCGGGGCGATATGCCTTCCAGGAACCGCTCGTCACCATCATAGGGGGTGTAGTTGTTCAGGACAAAATCCCTGACATCCACCTGCTGCTGCCACTGTTCTCCCTTGAAACCTTTCCATGCATCATGGTTCATGTCTTGTTCTTCCTCACTTGCCGCAACATTTGAAACAAAGCGGCCTCACTGGTAATTTATCGCCTGTAAACCAGGCATGTTAACCATTGGGCGCCACCGAAGGACTAGCCCTGAATGGCGACGCTATGATTTTGTTCATGGATTGTATGACATTCGTCATAAAGATAAAAGCAGAAGGTGGTCAGGCTGCCATCGCGGCAGGAGATGGCAAGAACATATCAGGCGGTGAATCAAAAATCCAGCGGGCTTTTCGGCTCCTTAACCGTCCTGACCGGCACGCAGTGGGTGTAGATCATGGTTGTTTTTAAGCTGGAATGACCGAGTTTGGTCTGGATGGTGCGGATGTCATAATTTGCCTGCAGCAGGTGGGTGGCGTAGGAATGACGGAAGGTATGTGCTGTAACGCGTTTGGGGATGCCAGCCTTGTGCACAGCCGCGTACAAAGCCTTCTGAAACAACGACTCATGAATATGGTATCTGCGCAACTCACCAGTCTCTCCTACCAGAGTCAAGGTCTGCTGGGGAAAGAACCACTGGTGGATCAGCTCTCTCGGCGCCTTGGGAAATTTCTTTTCCACCGCATCATCCAGAAACACGCCGGCATACCCGGCAGCCAGATCCTGGTCGTGCAGCTTCTTCACAAATTCAATCTGTTTCTTCAACTGCGGCATGATCGATTCAGGCAGCGGAACCGTCCGATCCTTTTTGCCTTTGCCATGTATTGTCAGAATTCCAGCATCAAAATTGAAATCACGCACTCGCAACTGCAAACACTCGAACAGTCGCAAACCGCATCCAAACAAGACATTTACAACCAGATTATATGGATAATAGAGATGCGCCAGGATTGCATCGATCTCCTCACGGGAAAGCACCACCGGCACATACAGCGACTTCTTGGCGCGGGGCACGTCCTTCAGAATGCCAAAATCTCTTTTAAGACCATGCCGAAATAGGAACAGCAGCGAGTTGAAAGCCTGGTTCTGGGTTGAGGCAGCTACACGGCATTTTACTGCCAGGTAAGTCAAATATTCCTTCACATCCTCAGTTGTCAGCTCATGCGGTGGTTTGTTCTTCAAAAAACGTTGGAATTGGCGCGACCAGAGCGCATAAGTTTTCAGTGTCTTGCGGGAATAATGCCGCACCTTTATTTCTGCCGCCAGTTGTGCCAATACTTCGTCCCATTCCAAAGAAGAGGACTTTTCCTGATAACCGGCCTCGGAATATTCCGACTTGCGGACAACATTGACGGGGGGTTGTGGCATTTCACCAGAATCAACTGTCGATATCGCCGGAGTAGGACAAGTTGTTACTAACTGCATATTACTGCTGTTTTCCTGCAGCATCCTAAAATAGAGCGAAACCGCATGATATGCGCGTCGACGCTGGTATTCATCCTGCTTTTTCTCTTTCAATTTATCCATGAACTTTCGGAGACGCTCAGAGTCTTCACCAGTCACACAATATTTCTCACAGAAATCGAGGAAAAATCTGACCCACTTCAGGTAATCTGTACGAACGTTATCGCTTATGTTGTTACGCTGACAGTATCCTTGATAACTCACAGCAAGATGTCCGGGAAGCAGAATCATACAAAACCCTTTACATGCAAATTTTAATTTGCAGTTTATCAGATTTTGCGTATAGTTTCGAAATCTTTTTCGTTTTAATACTGCGGTGATATACATGAAAACCCGTCTCATTCTTAAGCCCGGCCAACGCGGCACCAAAAGCCTGACTAACAAATACGGTGAGGATCTCGTATGCGTTCGTTACAGATATGATGCGACTAAACGGCAACGTCTGAAAACTGTAGAGCTGATAATTGAACGTACAGAATGGGAACCACCATCGGAAAAGTTTTCAACTGATACCTTTGTGGCACTGAGGATAGAAGGATACGAAACAGAATTACGCAAAAAGGTTAAAGCTATTGGTGGGAAGTGGAATCCGGACAAACTGCTCTGGTATGCCAGATACGGTGACGTCGCAGGAACAGAACTGGAAAAACATATATATGTCGATACCAGAAGCTAAGTGAAAACAGGCTAAAGCATCTACATATATATATGCAACATTCATCTACTTGTAGATGAGTGCATATACTTATAGATACCTGCATATACGGGTAGATACACTACCCTAACTGCTCAATAACGAGTTAGGCATTTTCGCAGCCCTATTTCCACTTTGGAGGCCAGGATGAATGAACTAGCAATCAGTGTTGCACGAAAATTACTATCTCTAGGATCAACAACTCAAACGATCAAAGAATCAGGACATTCTCTCATATTTCCTCAATACCACAGAGACAAAAAGCCATCAAAATCGATCCGTATATCTGAACAAGAATCTAGAATACTATTGGCCAACGAATTAATTAAAAGAAATATATTATTTTCAATAGAAACGCCGACCGAATCAAAACATGCTTTCAAAGGAAAAACCCCCATAAGTGCCAGATTCGACTTAACGACATACACAACCAAAGGCGATCATGCTGAGCCAGAATGTGCCTTTGAATTGAAGGCCAACAATCCTGAGATTGAATCGTTCCGGAAGGATTTAGTCAAATTTTACGCATTCAACAAAACGTGCATATGGCTTCATACAATTGGTAATTCCGACCCAAACACAGAAAAATCACTCGCTGGCAAATTCAAATCGGCTATTGAGTTAATTCCAGCCGAATCACGCTCAAATGTGAACACAATACATCTTATATTTGCATTCATTCAAAAACAAAAAATACTGTATTCAAAGACTGAGCTTTGCAATCTTGCCCACATTTTCCAATCAAACGATTTATCATTATTTGAATACATATCCCCAAATGCCTAACCAGTCCATCAACACCGCCCAGCTTCGCTGGGCTCGGACCCAACCGCTGCGCGGTTGGTCCGGTTATGTCGGTCGTTGGAAAAATAAGAGGGGGATAAAATGGCACGTGGAAAAGGACCTGAGTTTACACGCTTCTTTCGACCAATAATCGAAGCCCTGAAAGAAAAAGGCGGGTCGGGGACTACGACCGAGATCATTGATCGCGCAATAGAGTTGCTTGGGTTGAGCGAGGCCGAGCAAAATGTTGAGTTGTCGAGCGGAGGCTCAAAGGTGCGAAACCAAGCCCAATGGGCCAGACTTTATCTTGTCCGTGGAGAACTTCTGGACTCGTCAGCACGTGGTGTCTGGAGGCTCACTGAACAGGGTGCTCAACTTTCTCCAAGTGCATTTGATTTTCTGGGACTTTTCCGGAAGGTTTCAAAGAAGTTTCAAGATGAGAGAAAAGCACGGCAGGAAAACGACAACGAAGAAACTATTGAAGTTTCAAACCCGGAAGAAACAACAGAAGATTATAGAATCCGTGTCTTGACAATCCTCAGAGGACTTCCGCCTGATGGTTTTGAGCGCCTCTGTCAACGCCTTCTCAGGGAATCTGGATTCGAGCAGGTCGTTGTCACGGGTCGTTCCGGTGATGGCGGAATCGACGGCATGGGAATTTTACAAATTAACCCATTCGTCAGTTTCAACGTGCTTTTTCAATGCAAACGATACTCGGGAAGTGTTACGCCTTCGCAGATAAGGGATTTCCGCGGAGCTATGCAGGGGAGAGCAGACAAAGGAATCATTCTTACAACCGGAACTTTCACTGTAGAAGCCAAAAAAGAAGCAAGGAGAGACGGCGCACCACCGATTGAGCTTGTCGATGGGGATGACCTGGTTACGCTTTTTGAAAATCTGGAGTTCGGACTCCGCCCGCGTAAAACCTTTGATGTGGACGACAAGTTTTTTGACGAATTCAGATAATTGAACCGCGTAAAAGTGTTATGTCACGACCTCTTGCATCGGTTGTATGGTAATGGTCAGACCCATACCATGCAGAACGTTAAAAAGGCTGGTGAGTTCCGGATTGCCACGTTTTGAAAGCATCTGGTACAGACTTTCACGTTTTACATGCGATTTTTCAGCCACTGCCGCCATGCCACCATGTGACTGTGCCACCTCCCGCAAGGCTAATAGCATCGCTGCTTTGTCACCCTCTTCTAAAATTGCATTCAGGTATGCAGCGGCATTTTCGGGGGATTTTAGCCACTCATGAAGATCGGATTCGTAGTCGGTCATATGTTTCATTGTCGTTGCTCCTGATGGTTTTTCCAAAACCGTTGGGCGCTTTCTATATCGCGCTGTTGAGTCCGTTTATCTCCGCCACACAGAAGGAGAACAACTGTTCCATTGTCAATCGCGTAATAAACACGGTAACCTGGGCCATGATCTATCTTCAGCTCCACAACACCTTCGCCGACATTGCGGACTGAACCAAAGTTTCCTGTCCTTACCCGCGTCAAGCGAGCACGGATGCGTACTGCAGCGATTTGGTCACGCAAATCATTTAGCCATTCCCGGAATGGTTTGTTCCCGTTTTCGTCGGTGTAATACGCTATTCTGAATGGCTCTGTTTGCATTGCCTACAATGTAAGTTATATCTTACAGCAAGTCAATTGATTAAAAAGTCGGGGTTTCCAACCATCGGCAAGACCGGGCCAAAAACCCGCCCGGTCAGCCTCAGCCCCGTTGAACCATGGAGGCTTGTGGATGATATTTCCAATTCTTGAATATGACCCAACCCGCACTGCCTTTATTGAACCTTCAAAGGTTATCATGCCTCTGGATATGCCTCAGTGTTGTGTAATCTGTTTTTTCAGAGAAGTGATCGATAAAATTGTCATCGAACACAATGCAAAGGTATTGGTAACAGACTTGTGGGAGGATGGACCTCATCCGGTTTACGAAATTGAATACAACGACCAGAGGTTGGCATTCTTTCATCCAGGTATTGGTGCACCACTGGCTGCGGGTCTGCTCGAAAAGGTCATTGCTTATGGTGGTCGGAAATTTATGGTTTGTGGAGGATGTGGAGTTCTTGATAAAGATATGAGCGTTGGGAGCTTAATGGTTGTATCCAGCGCAATCCGCGACGAAGGCGTTTCATATCATTACCTGCCACCAAGCCGAGAAGTCTTTGCGAACCCAGCGGGGGTGAAGGCGCTTGAGGACACCTTGAATATAAAGAACATTACGCATCTTGTCGGTAAAACCTGGACGACCGATGCACCTTTCAGAGAG